>CANRLY010000070.1 GCA_947631585.1 uncultured Clostridia bacterium | reverse complement strand
GATTACAGCCGTAAGTTTTAAATTTTTTAAATTATTAAGGAGGAAATCACTATGAAAATCAAAAAACTGGTCCTGGGTATGACCACCGCTGCACTGGCAGCTTCTTGCTTTGCTTTTTCTGCTTCCGCAGCTGAAGGCACTAAGCTGACTGACGTTCTCGAGCCCGGAAGCGAGGAATTCAACAGCGTTGGCGCAATGGGATTCTACATGGGCAGAGACTGGAAATGGAACCAGGGCGACTGGATAGCTATCGGCGAAGATGCTACTATCAATTTTGAATTCAGGATCAGCCCTGCTTACACAATGCCCAGCGGCGGAACTCTCGGTTCTATGGGTCTCATGGTACAGAATCTGCCGGCTGACAACTTCCCTTACTGCGTTGAGATCAGCGATGCAAAATTCACTGACGAGGACGGAAACGTTACTACTCTCGATTCCTGGAACGGCGTAAAGAACATGGAAGAATTTATGGAAGGCGGCAAAGGCACAGGCGGATTCAGAGTTATAATCAGAGGCGATGATGAAGTTGATGAAGAGACCGGCGATGTTATTACCAAGGCTACCCCCGAAGTTGCAGGCTGGGAAGAAGAAGGAAAATTCAACGGCGGTACTCTGTCAATGAAACTGAACTTTAACCCTGCTGACACCACAGTAACCGACGACAACGCTGCAGCAGACGACGATGCAGCCGCTGATGACAATGCAGCCGCTGACGATAATGCAGCAGCTGACGACAACGCCGCAGCAGATGACAATGCAGCAGCTGACGACAACGCTGATACTACAGCTCCCGACACCGGTCTTGCCGGATCTTCTATGGCAATGCTTGCTATAGCCGGAGCAGCAGTTATGCTCAGCAGCAAAAAGTCCAGCAAGAAATAATCTGATGGCGGAGGTCACATTATGAAAAATTTCAAGAAAGCAGCAGCAGGTATTCTGGCTATTACAATGGCTTTTGCCTCAACTTCCTGCGGCGAGAAGGATAAAGACAATTCTTCTTCCATGCCGGAGAAAAAGCTGGAAGCTGAACAGCAGGACATTATAGAACGTCTCTGCGGTGAGATCACAGAGCCTCGTGAGCTTGAAAACACCGAGATCAAGTGGTTCTCTTTCTGGGATATCAACCCCACCGCTTCCGAGGACAAGGACATCGGCGTTGACCTGGCTTTGTTCCAGACGAAGTACAAGGGCACGGTAAAATATATCCCGACTGTAAGCTGGGATACATACTTTGACGACCTGGCAGAAACCGTTATCGCCGGAGATCCCCCTGATTTCATCGGCGCAGACGACATGAACATTTTCCCGAAGTGCGCTTTGAGAAATATGATCGAGCCGATCGACGACTACTTTAATTTTGACGATCCGCTCTGGTCTGACATGAAAGAAGCCTGCGATAAATTCGTTTATGACGGCAAGCATTGGGCTGCCATCACCAGGATCGACCCGTCCTGCATATTCATTTACAACAAGAACACCATAACTGCCAACGGTCTGGACGACCCGGCTGAACTGTGGAAAAAGGGCGAGTGGAACTGGGATACATTCTCCAAGATGTGCACAGACTTTTCCGACCCGGACAAGGAAATATGCGCTCTTGACGGCTGGTACTATGAGGACGCTCTTACCGCTTCCTCCGGAAAGCCGCTGATATCCCTTGAAAACGGACAGATCGTAAACAACATCGGCAGCGCTGAACTGGCTAAAGCTCAGAACATGATGTTTGAGCTTCAGAAGAACAACGTTGTATTCAGAAAAGATCTTCACAGCTGGCAGGTAAGAGGAAACGTATTCGGTACCGGAATCGCTTCCGGCGAAACTCTCTTCTACCCCATCGGTCTGTGGGCTATCGAGGACGCACCTTCTGTTACCAAGCCTTACGGTGACCTTTCCAAGGGCGAAGTAATGTTCGTGCCTGTACCCTGTGCAGCTGATTCACCTGCTCAGTACATTCCTTCAAGAGTTCACGGCTTCTGCATCTGCCTTGGCGCAAAGAACCCTGAAGGCGTAGCGGCATTCCTTGACTGCACGCGTTATGCAGAGCTGGACGAAGAAGCTCATCAGATCACTATAGATCAGTTTAAGAAAGACTATGGCTGGACTGACGAGATGCTCGAAATGAGAGACGAGATCTATCAGATGGCAGCTGAACACCCGGTATTTGAGTTTGCGGAAGGTGTTTCCACCGACGTTACCAACCTTACCGACAACATCGTCAAGACTACTATGCACCCCGACCCTGACGCTCGTCAGACCTGGACGGAGGTAGTTTCAGCAAACACCACAGCTCTTGACTATATGCTTGATGAGGCGCAGCAGAAACTTGCCAAGTAATATGACAGTTTAATTTTCTCCTTAATCTTTGTATAGCCGTATTGCTATTGCCGTCGGTCTGGTGGATCCCATCAGACTGCGGCGCAGCGGCGGTCCTCAAAGATAATACACAGTAATAGTCACTAAGAAAGCAGCTTGCATATCCGGCATTGCTGCTTTCTTTACAAATTGAACAATTTTGTATACAATAATAATGGCAGTTATAATAAGGTGGGTTTTAAAATGGGTATAGATAAAGAACTTCTCAGCAGAGAACATTTCCAAAGCGAAAATGATATACGGCATTTCCCCTATCAGCGTGAAATGGCGTTTTACTCGGCTGTAAAAAGCGGAGATATCAACAAAGTAAACGAATTGTACTCCCCTCTTGCAGTTGAGGGCTTTGGCAGACTCAGCAAAGATCCGATAAGAAATTTCAGATATCATCTTGTTATAACCATCGCCATGCTGACAAGGCTCTGCATCGAAGGCGGACTCCCCTACGAGACCGCTTACACCATCAGCGATATCTACATCAACCGTGCGGACGTCTGCGACAATCTGGATCAGCTTGCTGAGATACACAAAGAAATGATCTTCTACTTTACTAAGAAAATGCAGAAGATCGTATCGGGCGAAGCTTATTCAAAACACACTCTCATGTGCATCGATATCATTTTTGAAAACATCTACAACGGCATAAAAGTCGGCGATATCGCAAAACGTTTGGGACTTTCGCCCCAGTATATCTCTAAGCTTTTCAAGTCGGAAGTGGGAATGAATATCTCCGACTACATTATGTCTAGACGGATACAGGCGGCTGAAAATATGCTAAAATTCTCAGAATACAGCGCAGAAGATATCGGCAATTACCTGAATTTCAGTTCCCACAGCCACTTTATTTCGGCTTTCAAGAAATACACGGGCAGAACTCCAAAGCAGTACAGAGAGGAATATTTCAGGCTGAACTGGAAGCCTGACGGTGAAAGTTCAGTTTAAATTCTTGATAAAAAGAGCAGATATCTGGTATAAATATCAGAATTTTTGTATTATAATAAAGCAAAAGCAGATTTGAAAGGATGATTTTGCATGAAAAAATATACTGCTCTTCTTGCCGCATTAGTAATGATGGTATCTTTTGCCGGCTGCTCCAAAGACGACGGCAGCAACTCCAAAGAAAACGACAGCTCCAAGCCGGTGGAAAGTTCATCGGAAGATACTTCCCCCTACGACCTGCTCGGTGACTTCTCCAAGGGCGAGTCGGATAAGTTCTCCGTTTCTGACAACTGGTCAAACGGCGATATGTTCAACTGCACCTGGAAAAAATCAAACTGCAAGTTCGAGGACGGCGTAATGAAGCTGTCTATAAATCAAGACCCATTCGGTGACGGTTTTACCGCCGCTGAGTACCGCACCAACGATTTTTACGGCTACGGACTGTACGAGGTCTCCATGAAGCCTATAAGCAATCCCGGCGTTGTCTCCTCTTTCTTTACATATACCGGCCCCGGCGATGACGGCAACCCGTGGGACGAGATAGACATCGAGTTCCTCGGCAAGGACACCACCAGGGTACAGTTCAACTACTTTACAGACGGCGTGGGTAATCACGAGTTTTTATACGACCTGGGCTTTGACGCCACTGAGGATTTCCACACTTACGGATTCAAATGGGCTAAGGATTCAATAACATGGTATGTGGACGGAAAGGAAGTTTACACCGCCACAGAAAACCTGCCCTCAACTCCCGGAAAGCTGATGATGAACGTCTGGAACGGTATCGGAGTGGATTCCTGGCTGGAACATTATGACGGCACAGTTCCGCTTACAGCCGAATACCAGTGGGCAAGATTCACCGCTGAATAAGCCGCTTACTAAGCCATCGGATATCCGGTGGCTTTTTCTTTTGCGCAAATGTGCTTCCGGGCTGAAAAAATCATAAAGATCTGAAAATTAATGTTGACATTTTAATAAGAAGAAGTTAAAATTATTATTAAGAACAGTCATAAATTTAAGGAGACGGTGCTTATGTCAGAAAGAAAAAATCTGCTGCGGCGGTTCGACGTGCGCACTAAACGAGGGGAAGATATCCCTGAGCCGGTCAAGCTCTCTAAACGCTATTCTTTAGGGGAGGAGATCTTCAACGCTGTTTCTCACGGCGCAGGCGGACTTCTTTCCATTGGCGGAACGGTGATACTAATTGTGTTCTGCGCCATCTATGCGGACGCATGGGCGGTCGTCTCAGCCTGCATCTATGGGGCTTCGCTGATAACCTTATACACAATGTCAACTCTTTACCACGCTATCACCAATGAATTTGCAAAGAAATTTTTCCGCATAATGGATCATAACACTATTTTCTTCCTTATCGCAGGAACATACACGCCATTTACTTTAGTCACGCTGAGAGGGCCTTTGGGGTGGACGCTTTTCGGGATAGTCTGGGGCGCTGCGGTGATAGGGATAGTTCTTAACTCCATCGACCTGGAGAAGTTCAGGAAGCCTTCGATCGTGTGCTACATTATGATGGGCTGGGTAATAATCATTGCCGTTAAGCCAATGCTGGATTCCCTGCCGAAGCCATCGCTGGTATTTTTGCTGACCGGCGGAATACTTTACACTGTGGGAATAATTTTTTACTCGTTCAAAAAGCTGAAATACTTCCATTCGGTGTGGCATTTGTTCACTGTAGCCGGAAGCGTTCTGCACTACTTTTCGGTGTTTATTGCGCTGGTCAAAAAATAATACTTATGGATATGAAAAAGCCGTTTCAATTGCTGAAACGGCTTTTTTGCTGAGAATATTAAATTTTATCCGGCGGCTGGAAGGGTTCAGTTGGCGGGGACTTCTACCGCCTTGAACCTTGCCGCTTCATGAGGAGAATCAGACGGTTGTTCAACATAATACCGACTGTCAAACGCTTGCTGGTCTGCAACCTCGCCATTTGCGTTGTCAAAATGCCATTCGCAGCCTGCTGTCTGGAGCTGTACAAGCCTGTCTATAAGATCGTTGCTATCGCCCAGCCAGTACAAAGTTCCCGTCTCGCCGTTTTCCTTGGTATATTCAAGACTGGCTTTCACGATATAAATTATCATATCCTTGTCAACAGTCATACCGCCGGAAATGAACCCTGTTATCTCGCTTGGGTCTGTTACCGGTTCGGAAATAAATCCTGCGATCCCTACAAACCCATAAGTGTAATACTCAGCAATATCTCTGAGTTCCTCATCAGTCAGAGTATCTCCGGCTTTTTTGTACATACTACAATAACTGTTTTGCCATGAACCGTTAGTATATTCATAGACATCTACCATATATCCGCAATATACATCAACGTCCTGATATATCTGGCTTCCAAAGAACTTATAGTACTCGTTGTTTGGAGTGTAGTATATCCATGTGCAGCCGTCAGGAGCTTCCGGCATAGTGTCAAGGTTTGCGTTTTTCAGCACATAGTGGTGTTCTATCTCTGAATCGTCCTTATCATAGAATGTGATAGTGCAAACAGTCCAGTTGGGAACAAAGTATATCTTCACGGTAGAAGTATCAGTTCCTTCAGAAACATGGTCGTACACTATATCTTTCAGCGACATTCCGGCGGTCAATTCAGGAAGATCTTCAATATCAAAAATGTTTTCGGGATAATCGGTCGAACCGTTGTCATAAACGATCTTCACAGAAGAATAATACTGATCGCGGTATTCGTTCAGCAGCGCCTGGAGAGCGTCGGCGTCCATGTAGTAATCCTGATCGTTCAGGGTCGCACAGTTTGCCAGCGACAGCATATGCGGATCAATGTACTCCTCGTTGTCGTCATAGCCGGCAACATATTCCAGGTAAATATCAACATTTATGTGGGTGTAAACCGCCGTAACGGTAATGTCGCCCTCGACGATGTAATCTTCCTTGACCGCTTCGCCATCAACCTGCCATTCGCCGGTGTAGCCGGTCTTTGTGGGAATGTCAGGGAGATTTTCGTAAAGCAATGTGCCGTAGTCCATTTTCTCGGAGTTAGGCATGGTAACGCCGGGTTCGTCGGTCTTGTACTCCACGGTATAGCTGTTAATTGTGTACACTGCGGTGACGGTAATGTCTTTCTCGACCTTGTAATCCTCCGCAACTGCTTTGCCGTCAACCTGCCACTCGCCGGTGTAGCCTTGCTTTTCGGGGACGGCTGGGAGATTTTCGTACAGCAACGTGCCGTAGTCCATTTCATCAGCTGGCGGCATGGTAACGCCCTGCTCGTCGGTCTTGTAATCCACTGTGTAGCTGATAATTGTGTACACGGCGGTGACGGTTACATCACCCTCGACTATATAATCTTCCTTGACCGCTTCGCCGTCAATCTGCCATTCGCCGGTGTAGCCTTGCTTTTCGGGAATGTCAGGGAGGTTTTCATAGAGCAACGTGCCGTAGTCCATTTTATCAGCTTGCGGCATGGTAACTCCCTGTTCATCGGTAACATATGTCACCGTGTAACTGATTATGGTATAAACCGCCGTGACGGTAATGTCTTTCTCGACCTTGTAATCCTCCTTGACCGCTTCGCCGTCAATCTGCCACTCGCCGGTATAGCCTTGCTTTTCGGGGACGGCTGGGAGATTTTCGTACAGCAACGTGCCGTAGTCCATTTCATCAGCTGCCGGCATGGTAACGCCTGGTTCATCGGTCTTGTAATCCACGGTATAGCTGTTAATTGTGTAGACCGCTGTTACGGTAATGTCTTTCTCGACCTTGTAATTCTCCGAAACTGCCTTGCCGTCAACCTGCCACTCGCCGGTGTAGCCGGTCTTTGTGGGAATGTCAGGGAGGTTTTCATACAACAACGTGCCGTAATCCATCTCATCAGCTGGCGGCATGGTAACTCCCTGCTCGTCGGTCTTGTAATCCACTGTGTAGCTTATTATTGTGTACACGGCGGTGACGGTAATATCACCCTCGACTATGTAATCTTCCTTGACTGCTTCGCCGTCAATCTGCCATTCGCCGGTGTAGCCTTGCTTTTCAGGGACGGCTGGGAGTGCGCCTATGCTTGCGCCTTTCTCCACTTCTTTCTGGTAAACCGTTTCACCGTTGCTGTCGGCAAAGATGACTGTCACGGTTTCCGGCTCAGACTCGGCAGTCGTAGTCGTTGTGGTCGTGGTCGTTGTAGCAGACGTTGTAGTTGTAGTCGTCTGGGAAGTTGTCGTTGTCCGGGAAGTGGTTGAAGTTGACGGAACTGTATAAGTTTCCGAAGTCGCCGCAGTTGTCTGGGAAACGGAAGAAGTTCCCGGAAGAGTAACAGTAGTCTGGGGAACTGCCGTCACCGGAGCAGTAGTAACTGCCATCTGCGGAGCGGTGGTCGCAGGCGGAGCAGCGGTAACAGTCGGGCTGGTTCCAGCCGTCTGGGGAGCAGTTGTGACTACAGGAACATTTTCCGTTCTGCTTACAGTTTCGGTCGGTGAGGAAACAGTTTCAGAAGATGCGGAAGAAGGAGAAGTCGTGGTTACGGTGGTATTTTCCGCAGAAGTTACCGGCGCTTCCGGCTCATCAGTCTCGCCTCTGAGAACTTTCTCGATCTCTTCATCAAGAAGCAAAATTCCGCTGTCGTCAGAATCAAGAGCGGTTTTCTTTATCAGTTCGGAAAGCAGGCTGTAGTCCGTTTTATACGGTGCAGAATCAAAATCATCACAATTTATATAACCGCCGTCGTCGGTACGGTAAACAAATTAAGCGTTTCCGTCAACATCTGGGGAATTATTCGTATCGTCGTTGGGGTCGATAACGATAGTTACCTTATATCCTGCCTGCACGAGAACTTCATTTTCCTTTTTGTTGCCGTTTTCGTCATACAGCCACACTGCGACCTTTCCGTGAATAACTTCCAGATCGGTCATATAGCTGCCGTTATCGAGCATTTCGGTTTTTACATCAAAGCTTGTTCCCCTTACAGCCATTGTGGATTTTGGAGTATTGACTTCATAAGTTGAATTTTTTGAAAGCGGCTCTGTTATCTCGTTGAGTATCTCGCCTTTTTTCAGTTCAACGATAGTTTTGCTGTCCTTGGCGGTGTTTTCAGCCACAAGTTCAAGTTCGCTGTCGTGATCCATAAGGATATACTTATCCCCATCTAGCGAAATGCGCATACTGCTTTCTTCGCCGGTAGAAACAACGTCCTTGTTTTGCAGGTTCATTCCGCTGTAAGCGTCAAGTTTTCCGGCTGAACCTCTTTGCACGGTGTTGTGTTCTCCCTGTGTTTCAAAGACCTTTACGACCCTGTAGGATCCTTCTCTTGAGTTTAAAAACAAGACAGTTCCTGCAACTGCCGCAGCCGCAGCCACCGCAGCCGCAGCTATTATGATCTTTGTCTTTAGTGCCAATGCAGCAATTTTCATTATCCGACCTCCGTGGTAAATTGTCTGTGTCAATGTTTTCTGAGCAGTCCTGTTTTTTCAAGATATCTCACTGATCTTAACTGTTTTTCAATACCTGATACTTCTATCAAAACTGTACATTCGCTGAAATATTTTTCATGGTCTTTTGCAAAAGCTTCCCAGTCAATTTTTCCGTCCCCGACCGCAAGGTGAAGATCGTTTTTCAGATCGTTATCATTTATATGCAAATGCTTCACATACGGCGCAAGAGAACCGACCCACCGGCTGATATCCGTTTCCCTGCCGAAAGAACAAGCGTGCGCATAGTCAAAACACACACCGTAATTCTTATACGCAGCAAGGCGTTGGCTCAGTCTGCCCAGCATATCCGGCGACCGGTCAAACATATTTTCCAAATAGATATTTACGTCCGGGAATTCTTCAAGTATCCCGCTCCAGTAACGCTCGTTTCGGGATATCCAGTTTTCCACATAGTTCTCAGCGGTCAGCGCAGGCTCATAATTCGTGTGGAAAACCACCGCTTTTGCGCCTGCTCTGCGTGCAACGTCGATACTC
>CANRLY010000069.1 GCA_947631585.1 uncultured Clostridia bacterium | reverse complement strand
TGGCAAAATCAGTAAGCTCCGGTATGCCGTCAAGCTCCCCTCTCTTGCCTAAAGCTCCCGTCCATGCGAAGATAGTCGCTATCGGGTTGGTGGAGGTCGTCTCTCCTTGCAGATATTTGTAATAATGCCTTGTAACTGTTCCGTGGGCAGCTTCGTATTCGTATACTCCGTCCGGCGAGACCAGTACCGATGTCATCAATCCCAGACTTCCGAAAGCAGTCGCCAGCATATCCGACATAACGTCTCCGTCATAGTTCTTGCACGCCCAGATGTATCCGCCATCTGAACGTATCACCCTTGCAACGGCGTCGTCTATCAGCGTGTAGAAGTATTCTATGCCGGCTTGGTCAAACTTGTCCTTGTATTCCTTCTCAAATATTTCCTGGAAAATATCCTTGAATGTGTGATCGTATTTCTTGGAAATCGTGTCTTTCGTGGCAAACCAGATGTCCTCTTTCTTGTCAAGTGCATAGTTGAAACAAGCCCTTGCAAATGAACTGATGGAATCCACCCTGTTGTGTACTCCCTGGATTATGCCGTCGCTTCCGGCAAACTCGTGTATCGTCTCCCTTGTGACGTTTCCGTCCTTGTCAGTGACGACCAGCTCCGCCTTTGAACCCTCCGGACACTTCAGCTCTACATTCTTGTAAATGTCGCCGTAAGCGTGACGGGCAATGGTTATCGGCTTGGTCCATGTGGGAATGTACGGAGTTATACCTTTTACAAGAATAGGCGTCCTGAACACCGTTCCGTCAAGGATAGCCCTGATAGTTCCGTTGGGGGACTTCCACATTTCTTTCAGGTCGTACTCAGTCATTCTTGCAGCGTTGGGTGTAATGGTCGCACACTTTACAGCAACGCCGTACTTTTTGGTGGCGTTTGCAGAATCCACCGTGACCTGGTCGTCAGTCTCGTTTCTGTGAACAAGACCCAGATCGTAGTATTCGCTTTTCAGATCTACATACGGTTCGATGAGGATATCCTTTATCCACTTCCAGATAACTCTCGTCATCTCGTCGCCGTCCATCTCTACCAGCGGTGTTTTCATCTGAATTTTAGCCATAATTATTCCTCCTGTTCTTTGGCATATGTAATAAAGCGGTCATACCGCCGAAAAGCACATCAAAACAAACCCTGTTATCAGCAGTATCCCAGTTGCAGCGGTCATCGAATACTGCAAAGCCTGCCACTTTTTGCCCTCATTTTTCCTGAATATCAGATAAATGACAGCGGTGACTACAGCCAGCGCCAACGCAAATATCGGCATCACCCTGCGCAGACCGCTGTCTGTTTTCATCTGTTCTATAAGAACTGCGAGCCGTATCGTAAAGATATCAGCAAGCCGTATCACGCTGTACAAAGCAATCATCGCAAGTGCGATAAGAAGCAGTATAAATACTAAAATATCGCCGGGAGTTCTGCCTTTTTTCATAAAAACTCACATTCTCATATTACTTGCCGGCTATTTCTTTTTGAACAGCCCGAACAGCCCGTGTTTTTCCGAACTGCCTGTATCTCCGGCAGCCGCCGAGATCAACTCCGCTTTGGTCAGCGCACGGATAAGCCTGTAGTCATCGCCGGAAGCGATAAAATATTGCTCCAGACGTTCCATTGCCCGGTGATATTCGACCATACCCACAACTTTTCCGTCTGGGTCTTTCTTGTCGGGCAGCGTAACGAATGAAATATTCCATTCGCTTATGATCTTGCCGGAGACCGCCCACTGCTTTTCCGGGTGCAGCGGAAACAGCGAGTCCGTGTCCTCTGTCAGCGCAAAGCCCGCAAACAGCGTTCCGTCAGGCTTTTTGTAGACCATTGGCTTTGCCTGATATGCGCCGCTCCATCGATTTTTGATATCTTCGTCCATTATTTCAGAGCCTCTCTGGTGTAATCGAGAAGTCCTCCTGCCAGCATGATATCCCTCGTTCTGCCGGTAAGTTCGCAAAGCAGCGGTATTTCCAGACCCTTTGTCTTGTCGGTAAGGGTGAGCTGCACAGTTCCCTCCGAAACAGCCTTGCGCACGCCCAGTATCTCAATATCGTCGCCCTGGTCTATCTTGTCGTAGTCAGCCTCGTTCACAAACGTCAGCGGAAGTATTCCTGCATTGATAAGGTTAGCCCTGTGTATCCTTGCAAAACTCTTTACTACTACCGCTTTTACACCCAGATACAGCGGTGCCAAAGCAGCGTGTTCTCTGGACGAACCCTGTCCGTAGTTCGCACCGCCGACTATTATGCTCTTGCCCAGAGCTTTTGCCCTTTCCGGAAAGGCTTCGTCGCACACGGTAAAGCAGTGCTTTGAAATTGCAGGTATATTCGACCTGAGCGGAAGTATCTTAGCTCCTGCCGGCATGATGTGGTCGGTGGTGATGTTGTCGCCGACTTTCAAAGATACCTTGCAGGCTATGTCCTCCGCAAGGGGAGCAGTCTCCGGATAAGGCTTGATGTTCGGACCTCTGAGTATCTCCACGCTGTCCATTTCCTCTTCCGAAGCAGGCGGAACTATCATGTTGTCGTTTATCTCAAAAACTTCCGGCAACTGGAACTTCGGCATATCGCCCAGCGTTCTCGGGTCGGTGAAAACTCCTGCTATTGCCGAAGCCGCAGCCGTTTCCGGAGACACCAGATATATCTGTCCGTCCTTAGTGCCGGAACGTCCCTCGAAGTTGCGGTTGAAAGTCCTCAGCGAAATGCCCTTTGAGTTAGGCGACTGACCCATTCCGATGCACGGACCGCAGGCGGATTCCAGTATCCTTGCGCCGGCGTCTATCATGTCGGAGAGTGCGCCGTTCTTTGCAAGCATATTCAGCACCTGCTTTGAACCGGGCGCAATGGAAAGCGAAACGTCCGGGTGAACGGTCTTTCCTTTGAGTATGTAAGCGACTTTCATCATGTCCATCAGCGAGGAGTTGGTGCATGAACCTATGCACACCTGGTCTATCTTCATGCCGGCAAGTTCTTCCGAGCTTTTGATGTTGTCAGGTGAATGAGGGCAGGCAGCCATAGGAGCAAGACTGCTCAGGTCTATGACCAGTTCCTCATCGTAAACTGCGTCCTCGTCAGCTTTGAGTTCCTGCCATGCTTCGGCTCTTTCCTGAGCTTTGAGAAATTCCAGCGTCACTTCGTCCGACGGGAATATAGAGGTGGTAGCTCCCAGCTCTGCTCCCATGTTGGTGATAGTGGCTCTTTCGGGAACAGAAAGGCTCTTCACACCTTCGCCGCAGTATTCTATGACCTTTCCTACTCCGCCTTTGACCGACATTCTTCTTAAAACTTCCAGAATGACGTCCTTAGCCGCCACCCACGGAGAAAGCTTGCCTTTCAGTTCGACCTTTACTATCTTCGGGTAAGTGATGTAGTAAGCTCCGCCGCCCATTGCAACAGCAACGTCCAGACCGCCTGCGCCTATGGCTATCATGCCTATTCCGCCGCCGGTGGGGGTGTGGCTGTCAGAACCGATAAGCGTTTTGCCCGGCACGCCGAAACGCTCCAGATGCACCTGATGGCAGATGCCGTTTCCCGGACGTGAAAAATATATGCCGTGCTTTTTAGCCACCGAGCCTATAAAACGGTGGTCGTCGGCGTTTTCAAACCCCGACTGCAATGTGTTGTGGTCTATGTAAGCGACAGAACGTTCCGTCTTTACCCTTGGCACACCCATCGCTTCGTATTCCAGATAAGCCATAGTGCCTGTAGCGTCCTGTGTAAGAGTCTGATCGATCCTGATGCCAATTTCGCTGCCCTTTACGAACTCGCCGTCCACAACGTGAGCTTTCAGTATCTTTTCAGTCAAAGTCAAACCCATTTTTGATCGTTCCTTTCAAAATAGCTTTGTTATGCAGCGAAACTCACAAGAGCCCGCCGCCGCCACCGCAGTTGCCGAAACTTTCAGCAAAGCCGCCTGTCAACTGCCATGACCCATACTTCTATTTTAAATTATATCTTCGCCATAATCAAGGAAAAATTAATATATTCACAAAATGTTAAGCATTTAAGCATACCTGTCTTTGAAAGAAAAGAAACGCCAAGCTGCAAAATTCTTAAATTTTATGCCGATATCTGCGCTAAAATTGCCAAAAATGCAGGAACCTCAGAAACTGTTGCAATCCGTACACGTTGAATTAACAGATAATTAATGATAATCGTGAAAATAGTGCTTGCAATTTTTGGTTTAAATGATATAATAGGATTTATGAGTATGTCGTAAGGCGTGATTTGGCGGCAGGATAAGCCGGTGGAGGGTGCAATGGGTATGATTCTGAAACGATCATTGTGTATAGCTGCGGCTGTCGTGTGCATATTTGTCAGCGGATGCAGCGGCAAAAATTCCTCCGGTGACAGCAACGCTCAGAAAAACGACCTTAACGACAACGGCAAACTTAATTTTGTCACCAGATCGGTCACTTATGAATTTCCGGAATTTCTGGAAAATACCGACAAGCTTTCTCTGTTCGGCAGGCTCATATATGACAGCTTTGAGAACAAGGGCAGACAGATCACCGCCGACGATACTACGCCGGCAGGCTTCAACTGCGACCTCGCCTACTATGACGGCAAGCTGCTGCGCTTTACCAGCGGCGGAAGATACGGGCTCGTCAGACCGGACGGGGAAGTCCTTTATAAGGCGGACTTTGAAACTGTTGAGATGATACGTCCGGGGCTGATAGTCATGACCTATAAAAACGGCAAGAGGGTTTTCGCCCAGTGTGACGCCTCTGGCAGCGTTGCCGAGGTCAAAGGCGACGATTACGGCTGGGTGTTCAAGAACGACCAGCTTTCGGTGTCGCAGGTGACGGTAAGTTCCGGCGATGCTTCCCCGGATAAAAGCGAAGGCGCAAAGTATGCGCTCACTCTTCCGGACGGCAGCAGTATCTATAATATGACGTTTGACAGCGTGGCGGTGTTTTCCGGCGAAAAGCCCAGGTCTGACTGCAAATACGCTTTTACCGCACATTCAGGCGGATATTACTACCTTATATTGTTCGATAAGTATTATAATTATCAGGTGTACGAAGGCAACTATGGTTCGGTGTTCGTCTCTATAGGCGACAGGACCGGAAGCTGCGATATTTTCAGCTATGACCACTATGTCCAGCTCTCCAGCCTGCTGAACAGCTTCAGATATACCGAGACGGACGTTGTTTCAGGCAAAACAGGCGACCATTTACAGATAGTGTTCGGAACTGACGATGCCATCACAGCTATCGTGAACTATTACTTTGACGGTTACTGCGAAGTCACTTCCAAGACCGACGGTCAGGACAGGACTTCCGCATATAAGATAAGCACCGAAGGCTTCGCCGATACCGTGGACTGGCTGGATAAGGTGCTTTCTACCGAGTTTGCCGCTAAAGAGTGAGCTTTGTGAAAAAGAAAGATATGACCGCTTTCCTTGCGTTGGGACTGCAATTCACTTCCAGAATAATAGTTTTGCCGCTGGCGATAATTTTCGGCGGCTTGTACGCTCAGGAAAAATACGGCGCCGGGGACGGCGTAATGCTGGCGTGCGTGCTGACAGCTGCGGCGCTTATGCCGCTGTCGCTGTATTCTTTTGCAAAGGAAGCTTCCGATATTTCAAAAAGACAAAAAAGACCGGCAGGGGAGGAGAACCATGAGAACCACAAAAACAGCTCTGACAGCTGACGACAGCATAAGACCGCTTCTTAAAAAAATGCTGCCTGCAATGGCTGTGCTTAACGTTGCCGTCTATCTTGTGACCCTGCTGTGGGGCTTTGACTATACCATGATCGTGGGACTTGCCGTGGGATATGGCTGCTGCTGCCTGAGAATGTACAGGCTTGCGGCAAATATCATAACGGCGGTGCGGCTGCCTGCCGGCAAGGCGAAAGTTCTGATGTTCAGACAGTATCTGCTGCATTTCCTGCTTCTGGGGATACTGGGCTATGTCGCACTTAAATTTGATTTTATGAATTTTGCGGGACTTATGCTGCCGCAGTTTTATCCGAGGATAGTCCTCGGCGGTATGATTTTTTTAGAAAAGAGAGGTGCTCGCTTTGGACGGACCTAAGGTCGTTTTTCAGATACCAGGCACAAACTGGATCATAACCGAAACGCTGGTGATAGGCTGGATACTGATAGCTCTTATATTGATAGTCAGCCTGATACTTACCTCGAACCTTAAAAAAGTCCCTGAGACAAAAAGACAGGTGCTGGCGGAAATGTTAGTGAACTTCGTCAACGGCATGGTGACTAAGACTATGGGGGAAAGGTTCAAGAACTTTGCGCCATATGTGGCGACCCTGCTGCTATTTTCTGTCACCGGAAGCCTTGTCAGCCTGTTCGGGCTAAGGTCTATGACCGCCGACCTGAACGTTACCCTCTGCTGGGCGGCTATGACTTTCCTGCTTATAACTTACCATAAATTCAGGGCAAACGGCTTCCTTGGGTATTTCAAGAGCTTCTGCCAGCCGGTGGCTTTCATCATGCCCCTAAACGTTATAAGCGAAGTGGCGACTCCTATGTCTATGGCGTTCCGTCTTTTCGGAAACGTGGCAGGCGGAATGGTAATAACTTCACTGCTGTATACCGCTCTGGGTACGCTTTCAAAGTTTCTGCACCTTTCCTTTGCCATAGGACCTTTCACACTGAACGTTGCGTCGCTGTTTACGCCGGCAGTGCTTTCAGTGTACTTCGACCTGTTCTCCGGCTGCGTGCAGGCGTATATCTTCTCTATGCTGACTATGGTGTATGTCAGCTCTGCGGCAGAACCGGCAAACTGACATTTTCAGTCAACAACACGTTTTCGTGTTTGAAATAGTAAATTAAATTTTTGGAGGAAAAAATTATGAGTAATGAGGCTTTTGTACTTGGCTGCTCGGCTATCGGAGCAGGACTTGCAATGATAGCAGGTATCGGACCTGGTATAGGTGAAGGTTATGCGGTTGGAAAGACCATCGAGTCTATCGCAAGACAGCCTGAAGCACAGGGCGACTGCACCAGGACCATGTTCATAGGCGTTGCAATGGCGGAGTCTACAGGTATCTATGCGTTCGTAGTTGCGCTTATCCTTCTGTTTGCAAATCCGTTCCTCAAAAAGCTCTGATTTCAAGAACTAGCATATCTGGATTGGGAGGATTACCATGTATCTGGCAAAAGTAACTGATTTCCTTACCATACAACCTGAAACTATTTTGGGAAATCTGATAAATACCCTGATACTTTTTCTGGTGCTGAAATTCGTTCTTTTCGATAGGGTGAATAAGGTCATCGAGGCAAGGAAAAACGATGTTTCCAAAATTTACGCCGAAGCTGACCAGGCTAACGCCAACGCAAAAAAACTGGAGAGCGAGTATGAGGAAAAACTGTCGTCTGCCAAGGAAAAGTCGGCGGAAATAGTCAGCAATGCTACAAAGAAAGCCCAGATGCGTTCGGACGAGATAATCTCCGACGCCAAGAACGAAGCAAAGGGTATTCTGGAAAAAGCTCACGGCGAGATCGAACGTGAAAAGAAACGTGCGGTCAACCAGATCAAGGACGAGATCGCCGATATGGCTTTCAGCGTGGCGTCCAAGGTCGTTGAAAAAGAGATAGATCCTGCCGATAACGAAAAGCTTATCGAAGAATTTATCAATAACGTGGGTGAATTGTAATGGCAGGAACACTTGAAAACGTCTATGCCGACGCTCTGTTTGAGATAGCTGAAGAAGAAAACAGCCTTGATATTACCATGGACGAACTGTCCGGACTGGCGGAAATATTTGACGGGAACCCTGAACTTGTAAAGCTCATGGACGTTCCTACCGTGTCCATTCAGGAGAAAAAGAAGATACTTTCCGGGATCTTTGAAAATAAAGTCTCTCAGACAGTGTTCAATTTTCTTAACGTGCTTGCGGATAACGGACGTATCAGGTATTTTCCGGCAATAAGCCGCCGTTTCAGGGAAAAGTATAACGACCGCAATAATATCCTGGAGGTCACCGCCTGTACTACTCAGCCGCTCTCAGACCGGCTGAAAAATAAACTTACGGATAAACTTGCTTCCTTGTCCGGAAAGAAAATAGTGCTTATCGAAAAGATCGACAGCAGCATCATGGGCGGCATAGTCCTCAGCTACGGCAACAGCAGACTTGACGCCAGCGTCAGAATGAGACTTGAAAACATGAGACGCAGCATAAACTCAATAATTGCATAGGGGAGTGTAGAAATGAATTTACGTCCTGATGAGATAACGGGCATCATAAAAGAACAGATCAAGGGATATAAGACCCGGCTGGAGCTTTCCGACGTGGGAACGGTCATAACCGTGGGAGACGGTATCTCAAAGATCCATGGGCTGGAAAAATGTATGTCCGGCGAACTGCTGGAATTTGACTGCGGCGTTTACGGAATGGCTCTTAACCTGGAGCAAGATTTCGTGGGCGCAGTTCTGCTGGGTGCAGACGACGATATCAAAGAGGGCAGTCAGGTCAAGCGTACAGGAAGAATAGTTTCCGTGCCCGTGGGGGAAGAACTTCTGGGAAGAGTCGTAAACTCCCTGGGTCAGCCTATCGACGGCAAGGGCGCAGTGCTTACCACCGAGACCAGACCTATCGAATGTCCGGCTTTCGGAATAATCACCCGTCAGTCGGTGAACAGACCTCTCCAGACCGGCGTAAAGGCAATAGATTCCATGATCCCTATAGGCAGAGGTCAGAGAGAACTTATCATCGGCGACAGACAGACCGGCAAGACCGCTATCGCCCTCGATACTATAATTAATCAACACGACAAGAACGTAATTTGTATATATGTGGCTATCGGTCAGAAACGTTCTACCGTGGCAAACGTGGTGGATACCCTTACAAAGGCGGGAGCTATGGATTATACTATAGTCGTTTCCGCAACCGCTTCCGAACTTGCGCCGCTTCAGTATATCGCACCGTATGCAGGCTGCTCTATGGGAGAGTATTTCATGCTCCAGGGCAAGGACGTGCTGTGCGTTTACGACGACCTCTCAAAACACGCAGTAGCGTACAGAACTATGTCGCTGCTGCTCCAGAGACCTACCGGACGTGAGGCTTATCCGGGCGATGTTTTCTACCTCCACTCCAGACTTCTTGAAAGAGCCTGCAACCTGAATAAGGACTACGGCGGCGGTTCTCTTACCGCACTGCCGATAATAGAAACTCAGGCGGGAGATGTTTCCGCATATATACCTACAAACGTAATTTCTATAACAGACGGTCAGATCTTCCTTGAGACGGAACTTTTCCACTCAGGCGTAAGACCTGCGGTAAACCCCGGCATATCGGT
>CANRLY010000068.1 GCA_947631585.1 uncultured Clostridia bacterium | reverse complement strand
ATATCCGCTCGAAATCCCCGTTATAGCCGGCAGACCAGCCGTCAGAAGTCTTGACACGGTTTATCATTGCTGAGAGGTCGCTGTATATCCTGTCCCCGAAAAGGTCGATAGTTCCGTTTGAGATCTTTCCCACCGTGTGGTTGTTGCTGTACACTATGCCAAAATCAACATAGTTTTCCATTATGCAAAGATCGTACAGTTCATCGGAAATGATACTCTCCGTCTGCAAGGTCTCAAAGCTGTCGGCGGTCTCGTCCGAAGCGGCGTATGTATATGCTTCCTCCACAGAAAACGCCAGCGTTCCCGTGGACTCCATTCTGTCAAGGTAGCTGTCCATATTCATTTTCATCTGGATATTCAGAGCGGAAGTCATGCTGCTCACCTTGTCTTTCAGCAGGTTGTTGGTCTTGGTGAGTATCAGCACGCTCACGATTATTATTGCCGCAACTATAAGGGCGGTAAAACCCAGCGTCATCGCCAGCTTGAATTTAGATATCCTGATCCTGCTCTTGCTGTTCTTTTTCAGCACCGTTCACCGCTCCTTTCCAAGTTGATCTGACATTTTATTATAACACGACCGCTGAAAAAAGTCAACGCCGACAGTAGAAAACATGATGGCTTTACAAATCCCCATGGCTGTGGTATAATTGTACACACATCGGAATAAGGCAGATGAAAAATGGATCTTTCAATAGAATGGTTAGACAAAACAGGCGGACTTTCACAAGCGAGGGAGCTTTATTCGCTGGTTTTTGAGGACGACGAGCGGTTCACCTCTTATTTTTTTGAGCAGGAAGCCGTCAGGGAAAACACCCGTATACTGGGCGGTTTTGCGGACGGCAGGCTGGTCTCTATGTTGTTTCTGAGAGAAAAGACCCTTTCCTGCAAGGGAAAAGCCATGAGCGGCTGTTATATTTACGGGGTGGCGACCGCTCCGAAATACCGCTGTAAGGGCTATATGGGCAGGCTTATGGAAACGGCTCTTGAATATATAAAAAGCCGCCGTTTCGAGCTGGTCTACCTTGTGCCAACTGAGGAGAATTATTACAAAAAGTTTGGTTTTGTGACGGTAAGGGAAAAAAGCTTTCTTCCCATCGGCAAGCCGGACGGTCAGGCAAGAAAGGCAGTCAGGCTGACCGCCGGAGAGGACGGTCTTATTGCTGAGGCTGCCGGATTTTGTATACGGACGGAAAGTCTCCGTGATGAAGTGGTTATCCTGAAAGACATTTCCTATCTCAGGCACAGGCTGCTTCAGGCGCAGGCTGAAAACGCCGGTATTTACAAAGTTTCAGACGATTCCGGCAGCATATGCGCAGTTGTTGTCACCGGCACTGGGGAGGGAGACGAAGTGTATGTTTCCCAGGTGGTCTGCCGTGAGAAAAAAATGCGGTCGGCTTACGCCTGGGACGTGATAAATGCTTTTCCGCAGGTGAGACCTTTTCTGCGTGTCTACCCCATCATGCTGCTTGAGGGCGGGGCTTACCTGAAAGTCGATATAAACGATGAAGTCTGAAACAGTGAGGACGTGTTGAAATTATGGAAAACAGCCATATCCTGCTGACCGAAAAGGTCATAGACCACATCGGGGAAAAGTACGGAGTCCAGCCGGAACACCCGTGGAAAACCTACCCGGACTACATGGTGTTCAGGCACGAGGACAATAAAAAATGGTTTGCACTGATAATGAACGTTTCAAGGGCAAAACTGCGGCTTGCCGGCAGCGGTCAGGTGTGGATAGTCAACCTGAAGCTGGGGGATCTTCTGCTGAGAGATATGCTCATACAGCAGGAGGGGATACTTCCCGGCTACCACATCAGAGCCGGCGACTGGGTGTCGGTGCTGCTGGACGGCAGCGTTGAGGAAAACACGGTCTTTGGGCTGACTGAAAAAAGCTATCAGGCAACTGCTTCACGGAAAAAGCAAAACCGCATACGTCCGCCGAAAGAGTGGATAATTCCTGCTAATCCCAAATATTATGACGTGGTGGGAGCGTTTGAGAAGTCGCAGGTCATAAACTGGAAGCAAAGCGGCGGAGTGAAGTCCGGCGACACGGTGTATATGTACGTTGCCGCACCGGTTTCGGCGATAATGTTCAAATGCCTGGTAACCGAAAGCGACATACCGTACAATTACAGCGGCGAGGTCAGCATGAAGAAGATAATGAAGATAAAGCTTCTCAAAAAATACGACCCCGACAGGTTCACATTTGACGTTCTCAAAAGCGAATACGGCATCTTTGCGGTGAGAGGTCCCAGAGGGATACCAAACTCCCTGAGCGCAGCTCTTGACCGCTGAGAAACTTATAAACTTATTAACTTATAAAACAAGACCGGCGGTCTCTGAAAGCACAGAGGCAGCCGGTCTGAATTTTTATAAATTTTTATAAGTTAACCTATTTCAGCCATAAGTTCGCAGATCATGTCGGAGAATCCGGCAGGGTCGTCTATGGAAAGACCCTCGATGAGCAGAGCCTGAGAATAAAGCAGTCCCGAATATTTTTTCAGTTTGTCCTTATCCGAAACATAGAGCTTTTTCAGCGTTTCAAATACAGGGTGGGAAGCATTTATCTCCAGAGCCTTTTCCGCATTGACATGGTTCTCGGCGTTCTGCGGCATGGAGTTTAGCACCTTTTCCATCTCGATGGAGACCTGCCCGTCGCTGGAAAGGCATACCGGGTGGGTCTTTAGTCTCTTGGAAAGGCGGACTTCCTTGACCTTTCCGTCAAGAGCAGAACAGATAAACTCCAGCATTTCCTTGGAATCTTCCGCCTGCTTGGTAAGCTCTGCCTTTTCCTCGTCAGTCTCCAGTTCCAGATCCTTATCCGATACCGACTTGAACTGTTTCTCCTTGTAATTTATCATAACTTTCAGCACGAACTCGTCCACATCATCGGTGCAGTAAAGTATCTCATATCCCTTATCCCTGACAAGCTCGGTCTGCGGGAGCTGTTCTATTTTTGCAACGCTGGGGCCGCAGGCATAGTAGATATACTTCTGGTCGTCCTTCATTCTGGAAATATACTCTTCCAGCGTGACCTTCTTGCCCTCGAATGAGGAAGTGAACATGAGCAGATCCTCAAGGGTGTCCTTTGCTGCGCCGTAAGACTGATAAATGCCAAATTTCAACTGCAATCCGAACGCAGAGAAGAATTTCTCGTACTTTTCCCTGTTGTTTTTCAGCATTTTAAGAAGTTCGTTCTTGATGGACTTTTCAAGGTTTTTGGCAATTATCTTCAGCTGCCTGTCATGCTGGAGCATTTCCCTTGAAATGTTCAGAGAAAGATCTTCCGAATCCACCAGACCTTTTACAAAGCTGAAATGATCCGGCAGCAGGTCGGCGCATTTCTCCATTATCAATACTCCGCTGGAATAAAGCTGCAAGCCCTTTTCATAATCCTTTGAATAGTAGTCAAAAGGCGTTCTGGCAGGGATATACAGCAGCGAATCGTAAGTCGCCACTCCCTCGTTTTTACTGTGGATATACGCAAGAGGAGCTTCATAATCGTTGAACTTCTCGATATAGAAGTTGTTATAATCCTCCTCGGTAAGCTCGTTTTTGTTTTTCTTCCAGATGGGGACCATGCTGTTGAGCACTTCGTTTTCCACATGGACTTCCGGGTCGTCCGCATCGTGGTAATGAGTATGCTCAACGTCCATTCTTATGGGGAAACGGATATAGTCGGAATACTTCTTCACCAGCGACTGTATCTCCCACTGTTCAAGATATCTGCTGTAATTCTCGTCCTCGGTGTCATCTTTCAGGGTAATGACTATCTCGGTGCCGCAGCCGTCCTTTTCACATTCTTCTATAGTGTAGCCGTCTACTCCCTCGCTTTCCCATTTGAAAGCCTTGTCAGAGCCGTAAGCCTTGGTGCGGACGGTCACCAGCTTTGCCACCATGAACGCCGAATAGAATCCCACTCCGAACTGACCGATGATATCTACGTCCTCGCCCAGGTCGTTGTCCTTTTTGAAAGCCAGCGAACCGCTGTTTGCGATAGTTCCCAGATTGTCCTCCAGCTCCTGCTCGTTCATTCCGATACCGTTGTCGCTGATGGTTATGGTGCGGTTTTCCTTGTCAAGTTTCAGGTCGATGGCAAAGTCCCCTTTTGACATACCAACGGACGTGTCGGTAAGCGACTTGAAGTACAGCTTGTCGATAGCGTCGCTGGCGTTGGATATCAGTTCCCTGAGAAAGATCTCCTTGTGGGTGTAGATGGAGTTTATCATCATATCCAGCAGCCGCTTTGACTCCGCTTTAAATTCTTTTGTCTGCATAAAAGATCAGTTCCTTTCATTTTGCGGTTTTAGCACTCGTGCGGTTTGAGTGCTAACTCTAATTATTATTATAACGTCCGCTGCGGAAAATGCAATACTTGAAACAAAATAGATAATTTTTATTTGCTTTTTGTTCACAAAATGTCTTTTCCGGAATTTGCATTTGCTATATAAAATATGCTATAATATCTTATAGCAGCGGATAGCCGGACCCGAGACGCCTCACGCTGCTGCTCTAGACTATGACTTACCTGAAAGGAACGACAGTATGGACCTGAAAGAATTATTCGGTGAAAACAAAATATGCCTTTCGCTGGAGATATTTCCGCCCAAAAGATCTCAGGGCGGGATAGACGCTATATACCAAACGCTGGACGGTCTCAAAGAAGTAAGACCGGCATTCATAAGCTGCACCTACGGCGCAGGAGGGAATCTGGCTGACAATTCCACCTGCGACATATGCTCTATCATAAAGGACAAATACCACATTCCCCCTATCGCTCACCTGACCTGCCTGAACAATTCCAAAGCCGATATCGACCTGATACTCAGCAGGCTGAAGTCCGCAGGGGTGAACAATATCCTAGCTCTCAGGGGCGACCGCAGACCGGACGTTGAACCAAGGCATGATTTTTCTTACGCCTGCGAGCTTATTTCCTACATCAAGGAAAAAGAGCCGGGATTCTTTATTTCAGCAGCCTGCTATCCGGAGGGTCACCCGGAGTCGGACGACTTAGAGCAGGACATAGACCATCTGAAACACAAGGTGGACTGCGGCGCAGAACATCTGATATCCCAGCTGTTTTTCAACAACGACGACTTTTACGCTTTCCGTGACAAGTGCGCCGCCAAGGGAATAAACGTTCCCATAGAAGCCGGAATAATGCCTGTCACCAGCAAAAGCGGAATACTGAGAATGGTCTCCATGTGCGGAGCTTCCATACCGTCCAGGCTGGCAAAGCTGCTCAACCGATTCGAGGATAATCCCAAGGCTCTGGCTGACGCCTGTATTGCCTATGCCATAAACCAGATCATCGACCTTATCGCCAACGATGTTGACGGCATACATCTTTACACTATGAACAAGCCTGATGTTGCCGCAAGGATATTCAGCGCAGTAGATGCGATGAGGTAACTTTTGCCGCAGAAAAGAAAGGACACATTCTGATGAACAGTTTTTTTTACAGCGGAGGATACCAGCCTGAGTACCTTGCCGCAAAGCGTTCCGAGCAGACGGGGCTAAGAAAAAACTCCATGATACTTGCTGCGCTGCTTCTCATATATAATATATTTCTGCTGCTTTTTACAAACGGGTATATTTATGTTTACTACTTTATAAAGACCGGCTCTGTCAGCCTTGACAAAAGCAAAGTCTCGGCATATATCTACGACAGCCTGAGCGAGATCTCGGTGACGGAATTTGAAATGTTCGGCAACGCATTCGTAACGTTCATGTCGCTGGCGGCTATACTTCTTATTGCAAAACTGGTGTTTGATATCGCTCCGTCTAATTACATGAAAACCAACAAGGCAGCCGTTAAGACCGGACTTATCGCTTTTCCGTTCGCATTGCTGCTGAACTACGCCGTTTCCATAGTCAGCTCCTATATCTCGGCGGTGTTTGAATCGGGGGGAATAGTTCTTCCTACGGCGGATTTCAGCGTTGACAAACCCACGTTCATTGCCGGCTTCTCACTGTTCTGCTACATGGTGGCTTTAGGACCTGTCATAGAAGAGATAGTTTACAGAGGGTTCGTTCTGAAACTGATAGCTCCTTACAGCAAGACCACGGCGGTGTTCATATCGGCGTTCTTTTTCGGGCTTATGCACGGCAACTTCGCCCAGTTTGCATCGGCTTTTGCCACCGGCATAGTCTACGCTTCCGTGGCGGTATATTCAGGTTCGATAATACCTACTATAATAATGCACATAATGAACAACGGACTGGGATTCATCGCCATCTGCGCCTCGGATTACGGCATAGAACAGCTTGATACGGTGTACTCCGTGCTGTTTGTAATTATCCTGCTGCTGGGAGTGCTGGATATATTCATCTACCGGAAGATAGTCTACCGACGGGAAATGTCCCGAAGCCTGCTTACTTCCGGCGAACGCATGAAAGCGATCTTCCTGAATATCCCTATGCTGCTTTATGTTGCGTACCTGTTCTATGACTTTTTCAGTCAGATAATCACTGCTAACAGTTAGCTGTATATCCTATATTAAGGAAGAAACATATATGAAAAAGATACTGCTGTTTCCGGCGGCATTTGCTGCGGTCGCCGGACTTCTATAAGAGCCGGCGCATGGTTCAAAAAGACGCACATAATCATTGCCGAAACCGCAATGGAAATTCTCAAAAACGACGGCAGAGAAAGTTCAGCCAAACTGCTGAGACCGTTTTTCGGCAGGTTCATAAGAGGAGCTACTATTCCTGACGTAAAAGGCGACTGCGACAACGGCTCCGGGCTGCACTACTATTCGCCCATAAACAAATTCGGGCTGCCGAACCGTCAGCAAAACGGCTACTACCCTAACCGCAAGGGCGGTCACTCCAAGTCGGCTTGCACCATGATGGAAGAAAACTACACCATGGCTGTGATCTTCTGGCAAAACGGCAGGTACAACTGCGCAGCGGAACTTTTAGGAAGAGCAGTGCATTTTCTTTCGGATATATGCTGCGTTCCTCACACCACCTCCAGAATATGCACCGGCAGCCCGAAGAACTGCCATACTTCCTACGAGCAGACGGCAAACAGGCTGGCAGGAAGATATAAAGCCGTCACCGCAAGGGATATCTACCAGATCTATCTGAAGCTTTCCCCAAGGGAAATCGCCAACCGTCTGGCTGAGCTTTCCTCCAGGGACTACGACCGGCTGGTGAAAAAAGGTTTTGACAAGCATACTTCCATCGCCTCGGAAGCCATACCGCTGGCACAGATAGCTTGTGCGGCTTTCATAAATAAATTTGCTTTTGATGCAAAAAGCGGCAAAATTTTTAACGACAGCGGAAAGTATATCATTAAAAACGCAGGCTCAGGGCTGTGCATGAAAAGCGACTTCTCGCTTGACTCTCACGGCGACCCGTTCACTCTGCGGTTCAACCAGGACGGAAGCGTCGGCTTTGCAGACCCCGACGGCGAACTTATATGTTTTGGCAAGAACAACGACAGCTTCAAGCTTACCCTCTGCGACAAGGAGGACGGACTTTTCAGGATAACCTGCTGCAAGAAATATTCCAAGGCGCTGACTGACGTGCCGGTGCTGAAACGTGCAGGACCTGCGGCGTTCAAGCCTGCGAATCACTGCCATTACTGGTATATACAAGAATCAAGCTGAGGTGCAAAATGGATATCGTTGTTGAAAAGTATAAGGAAAGCGACATTCCCGAAATGGTTCGCATATGGGATCAGGTAGTTGCAGACGGCAGGGCTTTTCCGCAGACTGAGCCGCTGGATTTCTCCGGCGGAAAGGAGTTCTTTTCTTCCCAGAGCCTGTGCGCTGTCGCCAGAGACCGGCAAAGCGGAAAGGTCAACGGGCTGTATATCCTTCACCCGAACAACCTGGGAAGATGCGGTCACATCTGCAATTGCAGCTATGCGGTGGACAAAGACCTGAGAGGCTGCGGCATAGGAGAACTTCTGGTGAAAGATTCTCTTGCGCAGGGAAAAGCGCTGGGATTCAGGATAATGCAGTTCAACGCTGTGGCGGCTTCAAACACTGCCGCAATAAAACTTTATAAAAAGCTGGGATTTGTGCAGCTGGGCGTGATACCGGGCGGATTCAGGCGGGGCGAAACTACTGCCGCTGCCGCCTCAGTTCCCGACAATTACGAGGATATCATACTTTTCTACCATATTCTCTGACAGATATGTTTTTCTGTGACAGTTTGTCGAATTATACATATAATAATTATTGATCTGAGCAGCTCCCCCATGATTAGATCGCTGATCTTGTGACAATAATAATTACAGGTCAGGGCGGTCTTTCTTTTTAAGATCGCAAACGTCAGAACGGCAGACTGAAATTGGGAGTGTTCGATGTGACTGTTCACAGAGGAGAGATCTATTATGCCGACCTCAGCCCGGTAGTGGGTTCTGAACAAGGCGGCATAAGACCTGTGCTTATCGTTCAGAACGATGTCGGCAACAAGCACAGTCCTACTGTCATCGCTGCTGCCATCACCAGCCAGCGTGACAAAGCCAAGCTGCCCACGCACATTGAAGTAGACGGCGGAAACTGCGGTCTTTCAAAAGATTCCGTGGTGCTTCTTGAGCAGATCAGGACTCTTGACAAGAAAAGATTGAAAGAGCGTATGGGTCAGTTGGACAGCAACGCCATGACTCAGGTAAACAATGCGCTTTCCATCAGTTTTGGACTTTATTGATACTACTTAAAGCACAAGGGAGCCGGGCGTATACACACCGCCCGGTTTTTTCCGGTCAGCTTTTTATTTAACAAGGAGGAATGGAAAATGCCGTCCTGCGTGATACATATTTACACTGCCTACCGGCTGAGAACAGCTCTGGGAACGGAAAATATCCCCGACCTGCTGCTGGGGTCGGTCGCACCGGACGGGGTCAACGTGAGCGGACAAGCTCCCAGAGAGATACGTTACGCAGCCCACCAGAGGGTTTCAGACCCCGACAGCTGGAAACGCCGGATAAGCGAGTTCTGCCGACTTGAAAGGGACAAGTTTTCCTTTTGCAGGGATTATTTCAACGGCTATGTGATACATCTTCTTACGGATATAGTCTGGGACGAACTGGTGCAGCCGCCGATGTTTGAAAAGCTGTCAGAATATGTCTCAGCCGATGAGCTTCGCACAGAAAAGTGGTCTGAGATACACAAATACTGCCGGACGCTCATGGCGCCTCCCCACTGGGAAGAACTGAAAGGTCTGCTGGCTCAGGGGCAGGCACGGAGCATTGCCACTGTTACCAAAGAAATGGTGGAAAGTCTCCGACGGCGCATACTCAGCGAAACTTATCCTGAAGTTGCCGGACAGCCGCCGGTCTTTCTGAACGACTCCCATCTTCACGCCACCATAGCCGGTGTGAAGCAGCTGTGGGAGACCCTGATATAACTAAAACCGCCCTGTTTTCATAAAGCAGAGCGGTTTTCTTTGGTTTGATAATTGTAAAGCTTATCGCCTTGTCAGCTGTGTTCGTCCAGTATCTTGCTAAGCTCGGAAACTGTTTCCATCGGGGCAAAGCCGTCCT
>CANRLY010000067.1 GCA_947631585.1 uncultured Clostridia bacterium | reverse complement strand
CTGTGGAAAACAGCTTGCAGGGAGCATCTGCTGTTGAACTGGACGATCAGATAAGCGAATATAGACAAAAACTTAATGAACTCGACAAAAAGCAGCAGGAACTCGACACGCAAATGGATAACGCAGAGTCGTCCATTGCCAGCGAACTTGAAAAGCAAAAGATACTTGACGAAAGTATCAAAAATACATATGATAAGATCTCTACTATGGAGATATATATTTCTGAACTTGAGGACGATATAGCCGACCTTGACAGTCAGATCAGAAATATCGAACAGTCCATCGAAGTAAGACAGGAGCAGATAGACACAGGTATCAGCGACTTTGGAAAACGTCTGCGTGCTATGTACATCAATGGCGAAGGGAAGTATACAGAGGTCATTCTGGATTCCGGAGACTTTTACGATACGCTTATGCGATTTGAATTGGTAAAAAGAGTCGCAGGCTATGACGATCAGGTCATTGACGAACTTGTGGACATGAAAAAGCAGCAGGAAGCTGAGGCTGTGGCTTTGGAGAACAAGCGTTCCGAGATAACTGAAATGATGAGCGAATATTCTCAGGAATTGCAGAGCCTACAGGCTGAAAGCGAAGAGCTGGAGGAGCTTTATGCTGAAAGTACCAAGAGCATCGAGGACCTGAGAAAATGGCAGAGTGAATATATTGAGCAGCAAAAGCAGCTTGAAGCTGATAAGAACGCCGCTTCTGATAATTTGAGCGAGCTGGAAAAGCAGAAACAGGAAGAAGAAAGGCGCAAAGCGTTTGAACTGGAACAGCAGAGGCTTCTGGAAGAACAGCGCAAGAGGGAAGAACAGGAACGTCTTGAAGCCGAGCAGGAGCAAAATAATAACTCCGATCAGGACGAGCCTGACGACTCTCAGAGCGATGACGACCAGAACGAGCAGGACGGCAGCGTCGATACTGACGGCGAAAATTACGATGATCCGGACAGTGGATCAGATGACGGCGAAAATGGCGATATCGGCGAAGATGAGCCGTCAGACGATGAGAATTATGATGATGAAACTGTCTATTCCGGCGACATTTCGGCAGTTATCAATATGGCAAGAAGCATGGTCGGCGGAAGCTACTCAATGGGTGCGGCTTCGCCTACAGTTTCCGACTGTTCGGGACTTACAATGCAGTGCTATGCCAAGATAGGGATATATCTTCCGCACAAAGCCTCCATGCAGGCAAGCTACGGCAGGGAAGTCAGCTATTATGATATGCAGCCAGGCGACCTTATCTTCTACGGCGGAAGCAGTTATTCGTCAATTTATCATGTTGCCCTTTACATCGGCGATGGAAAAATAATCCACGCTGAAAATTACAATACCGGCATTGTAGTATCAAATTCCGACACTGTAGCTATGTACAACCATGTAACAGTCGTAAAGCGGCTTGTTGGTTAAAATCGAATTATAAAAGATAAAGGCGGCTGGAATATGCCGCCTTTTGTGTTGCTCCCTATTCATGTGCATGGGGTTTGGGTGCAATGCCTGCGGAGTCACCGGCTGCCGGATAATTGATTCCCCACGAGAAAGACTGATAGCAGTACTGACAAATAATTTTGTTCCCTGCAACGGAAGATTTCCCATGCTTATAAGCCTGATAACCATATTTTTCACCGCCGGGATAACTTTTTCACCGCTTAAAAACATCGCTTCAGCCTTGCTGCTCCTGGGAATTATCATAATAGGAGTCCTGTTGACGCTTGCGGTCTCACGGGCGCTTTCTGCTACCTTGCTCAAAGGGCAGCCGTCCGGGTTTGCGTTGGAACTGCCGCCATATCGAACGCCCCAGGTAGGGCAGGTGATAGTCCGATCTATTTTTGAAAGAACGCTGTTTGTACTTGGCAGAGCGGTGTGCGTTGCCGCTCCGGCAGGAATGTTGATCTGGCTGCTGGCGAACGTACAGGCAGGCGGCGAAAGCCTCCTTTACCAATGTTCGGCGTTTTTAGACCCGTTTGCAAAACTTATGGGGCTTGACGGAGTGATACTGTTTGCGTTTATCCTGGGATTTCCGGCAAATGAAACGGTCGTTCCCATAATTATCATGACATATCTGGCAAAAGGTGAGCTTACTGACTACACTTCGCTTTACCAGCTAAAGGAACTGCTCATCGCAAACGGCTGGACTTGGGTAACTGCTCTTTGCACCATGCTGTTTTCGCTGTCGCATTTTCCTTGCTCGACCACCTGCATAACTATCTATAAGGAGACCGGCAGCATTAAATGGACTGCCGCTGCAATTGCCATTCCCACTATCTGCGGAATATTGCTTTGCACTTTGACCGCAACGGCGGCAAAACTATTTATATAAAAGTAAAAGAAAAAGCCTTCGTGTACTGCGAAGGCTTTGTTTATTCACGCATGAGAATAATTTTATCTATGTCGGCGTTTTTGATAATCATTTCAGAGCAGGCGACCATCAGATCGGCTTCCTCCGGAGATATCTTTGAAGAAATAATATCGTACCCGTAAGAAAGAGGGAGGTCGCCCCTGTCTATCCTGTGGAAATCAGTACCAAGGATATGAGCATAACCCTGTTTGATAAGTTTAAGGCAGTTCTTTCTGGATCTTCTTTCGCTGAAAGACTTTGAGTTCAGCTGACCTACCACGTCAAGCGACATGAGATCTTCAAGGTCGGAGTAAGCCGTAAAATGCAGGTATCTTTCAATATGCGCAATGATAATACTTACTCTGTTCAGGTCGGTCAGTTCCTCAACGCCATCTATCAGATTGTTTGTCAGCCTGACATAAGGCATTTCCAGCAGCAAATAGTTAGTCCCTTGGATACAAAGCTTTTCCAGCAAAGGTTCACTTGCAAGGCGTGAAGAATACAGCACTTCAGCGCCAAGGAGTATCTTTGGGTGTTCAGGTTTAAGGTAGGGTCTGAGTTCCTCAAAAGCCATATCTCTGCGTATAAGGAATTTTTCGGCAGAAATATCATGACAATAGAAGTGAGGAGTTGCCACGACCAGCTTGACGCCGTCCTGAGCCATTGTATCCAGAATAGCGATGGATTCTTCGATACTTCTTGAACCGTCGTCTATTCCCGGAAGTATATGTGAGTGAAAATCAATAAGCATTAATTAATCCTCGTCATCTTCATCATCTGCCGGCTGGCTGTATGAATAATCATAAGAATAGTTGTAAGACTTGAAGTAATATGATGAATTTCCTGACGACTGGCAGGCCGTCTTGATAAATCCAAGGACTTTACCGTTAGCCAGCGAAATATTCCTCAGCGCTCTCTGAAGATCGGTGTGGGTAGTTACATTATCACGGATAACGAATACCATTCCCACTACCAAAGAGTTATAAAGCTGTGAGTCTGACACCACGTTTACCGGAGGCGTATCTATAAGAATATAGTCATAGTGCCTTCTGAGTACCGAAATGAGTTCAGCCGTATTTGGCGAACCGATAAGTTCGGCAGGGTTAGGCGGTATAGTTCCGGCAACTATAACGTCAAGGTTTTCTCTTACGTTGCTGTTTATAGCTTCAGCCACAGTACACATACCGCTGAGTATGGAGGAAAGCCCCTTTGTCTTTTCCAGCCTGAGCAGCGAGTGAATGGTGGGTTTTCTCATATCAGAATCTATCAGCAATACCTTTGCGCCGGTTTTTGCCAATGAAATAGCCATATTTATACAAGTAGTGGATTTTCCTTCAGCAGGGGAGGCTGATGTGAAAGTTATCACCTTATTGTCGCTGGTAGAAAGTGAGAACATAAGGTTTGTTCTTGCAGTTTTATAAGCCTCAGTAATTATGAACTTAGTGTTATCATCTAATATGTATTTACGGCTTTTGGCTTTGGACTGTCTCAGTCCGTTTCTGCCATCGCCGCTATCTTTACGGCGTTTACTTATACTCATAATGGTCACCACCCTTTACATTTGCATCAAAATCGAGGATCTCCGCAAACAGCGGTATTCCGTACATCTGCATAAGATCATCGGTAGGCTTGATCTTAGTATCCACCAATTCAAGCACGATTATGACCGCACATGAAAATACAAATCCGATAACAAACCCAAGAATAATGTTTCTTATAACATTAGGTGAGGAGGGCTTGTTAGGAACAAGAGCCTCATTGACGGTCTTAACGACTCCGCCCTCGACGATCTCCTTGTAAACGTCGTTGGCGTTTTTCAAAACGATATTAGCTATCTTTGCGCTCAGCACCGGGTCGGTTGTTACCACCTTGATATTCATAACTGAAGTGCCGGTAGTAGCAGCCTCCACCGTGACCATTTCCTTCACATCAGAGATGCTGAGGTCGGTAACATTGCTGACTTTTTTAAGGTCGCTCAAAATACATTCAGCCATTCTGTCGCCTGTAAAAAGGATCTGGCAGGTATTGACAAGTTTTTCAGCGGCGGTAAGGTCGTTGTAACTCAACTGAGCCTGTACGTCCGTGCTTTCGCTATTGATATTACGAGGGTCAACATATACCTGAGCGATAGAAGTATATTTTTCGGTGATAAAAAATTTTGTTATAAAGAAAGATGAAACGGTAAACAGCAGAGTAACAAAAATAATGAACTTATAATGCTTGAGAAGATTCAGGCAGATAAGTTTCAAGTCGATGGTGTTTTCGGCAGAATTATCCATAGTTCCTCCATAATCATTAAAATTTACACTATAATAATAGCACACAACGCTAAAATAGTCAATGGTAATATAAGTATTTTTTATTAAAATAAAAAACAAATACAAATACAAATAGGATAAATAGTTGATGAGCCGGACGCAAGAGGGAAGGGCAGAGCAGCAAGTTGCCGCATATAAAAATTTACAAATCAAAAGTCCGCACAAAGCTTGTACGGACTGTATCCGGCTTCGGACCGGTGGAGCTGCTAACCAGATTCGAACTGGTGACCTCATCCTTACCAAGGATGTGCTCTGCCTACTGAGCCATAGCAGCAAATATATATTGGTGAGTTTATAAGGAAATTAGAGCATTTGAACCTTGCCAATTTGCCCCTTTGTTCATTTGCATCCATTTGACCCCTTTGCCTCACCAATATATTATACATCGTACAAAATAGTTTGTCAAGTGTTTTTGTATAAAAGTTTGTCCAGGTCACAAAGATTTAACAGCTTCTTTAAGATCGCCCACACGGTCGGTCTTTTCCCAGGCAACGCCAAGTTCCTCACGACCCATGTGTCCATAAGCTGCCAGTGCGGAATACTGGGGTTTTCTGAGATCAAGAGCCTTGATTATAGCTGACGGTCTCAGATCAAACACCTTTGTAACAGCCTCTGCAAGCTTTTCGTCCGATACCTTGCCGGTGCCGAAGCTGTCTACCATTACCGAAACAGGATTAGCAACTCCTATGGCATAAGCTATCTGAACTTCGCATTTGTCTGCAAGACCGGCTGCAACTATGTTCTTTGCTGCATATCTTGCTGCATAGGTAGCCGAACGGTCAACTTTGGTCGGGTCTTTGCCGCTGAAAGCTCCGCCGCCGTGCCTTGAGTATCCGCCGTAAGTATCAACGATTATTTTTCTTCCGGTAAGACCGCTGTCGCCCATAGGACCGCCTACTACGAAACGTCCGGTGGGATTTACAAAATACTTGGTATTGCTGTCAAGCAGTTCATCAGGAATGACCGCTTTAATAACATTTTCAATAATATCCTGGCGTATCTGTTCTGAAGAAATAGAATCCTCATGCTGTGACGAAACAACTACTGTGTCTATTCGTACAGGCTTGTCGTTTTCATATTCAACAGTAACCTGAGTCTTTCCGTCAGGTCTTAAATAACTGAGCAGACCGCTCTTTCTAACTTCTGTAAGCCTTTTTGCCAGCTTGTGAGCAAGAGATATCGGCATAGGCATAAGCTCAGGCGTTTCGTTGCAGGCATAACCGAACATCATGCCCTGGTCTCCTGCGCCGGTGTCAAACTCGTTTTCGTCTCTGCCTTCAAAAGCGTTATCAACGCCCATAGCTATGTCAGGGGACTGCTTGTCAATACTTGTAAGTATTGCGCAGGTGTGACCGTCAAAACCGTATTTTGCCCGGTCGTACCCAATATCGACAATAACTTTTCTTGCTATTTCAGGAATATCCACCCTCGCATTTGTAGTTATTTCTCCCATGCAAAGTATCATTCCCGTAGTAGTGAGAGTTTCACAGGCGACCCTTGACATCGGGTCCTGCTCAAGCAGAGCGTCCAGGATAGCGTCGGAGATCTTATCGCAGATCTTATCGGGGTGACCCTCGGTGACTGATTCCGAGGTGAACAAAGACTTAGACATTTCTACATTCCTCCAATTTTATAAACAAAAGAAAAAGCGTTCCGGACAGCCGAAACGCAGATGAACAAAAGTTCCTCATCTTCCGGCAATGTACTTTCGTACTTTCCGCAGGAATTAGCACCACTGACAAAAAAGTCCAGGTTGCTGTGGTTTCATCGGTCCTGTATCCTCCGCCACTCTTGATAAGGTCAGTTATCGTACAATTACATTATACATTTTTATATTACATATGTCAACATTTTTTTATAGAAACGATGCAAATTTATTTTTATAAGCAAAAACGCCGGATTTCCGGGAAAAATCCGCACTGCGGTCACTCATTGCCGCCGGACGGCTTCTTTTGCGGTGGCTTGTTGGTGTTCTGAACATCTGAAAGCGGCGAAGATTCGGCTGCGTCTTTAAGGCTCTCACTGGAAAGATGTGTATAAATTTCCGTAGTTGCAATGCTTTTGTGTCCCAAAATATTTTTAAGCACAAGCGTATCAACATCGCCGTACTGGTACATAAGAGTCGCAGCGGTGTGCCTGAGCTTATGGGTGGAAATTCCAAGATTTGCCAGACCAGCACGCTGTAAATTTTCTTCAACTATCTGCTGGACCCGTCTTTTGTCGATACGCTTGTTATTTCTTGAAAGAAACACAGCGTCAGGTTCAGACGGTACTTTTGGTCTTACTTTAAGGTAATCTTCCAAAGCCTCGATACAGGCGTCGTTCAGATAGATAACACGTTCTTTTCTGCCTTTACCAAACAGCCTCAAAGTGCGGTTTTCAGGGCTGTAATCTCTTATATTCAAACCTACCAGCTCGCTAAGTCTCATTCCGCAGTTTAAAAACAGCACCATTATACAGAAGTCACGCTGCTGGTATTTGGAGTCAACGCTTCCGAGAAGTTTAAGACTTTCATCTAAAGAAAGGTATTTAGGAAGTTTGTTTTTAACTTTTGGCAATTCAAGATCTACCATCGGGTCTGAACTTATAAGATGAGCTTTCTTATATAAATATGAATAAAATTGTTTCAGCGCAGAAGTTTTTCTTGACCTGGTGGCAGTAGAATTGTTTCTGACATTTTTTAGATAACCCAGATACTCGTAAGCGTCGCTGAGTGTGAACTTGTCAATATATTCCAAAGGAACGTCAGCAATAGTAATTTTTTTCAGGTCTGCGTCGCCGGGAACGTCGCAATGCAATATCTTCAGATAGCGCAAAAAAGTCCTGATATCGATGTAATAAGCTTCTTCAGTACGAACGCCACGGTCTTTGACAAGCGTCAGATGAGTAAGAAACGACCTGAGATATTCAGGACAGTCGTTTAAGTATGCCTGTTTCATAATAACCTCGATCCTAATAAATTGTTTTGGCAGGAACAACGCCTGCGTACCTATATAATAGTATAAGTATACAGCAGGTAAAAACTCCTCCCCTGAATTTCACTAAATTTTCATTTAGCGAAATTAACTGTATTTATTTCCCTGTTTATAATTTTAAATAAAAAAGCGCTTTTGTCAAGTGACCTAGTGAAAATTAAATCCTTAAAATTGTTTAAATAATATATAGCATAAATATATGTTATTTATGATAAATAGACACAAATATATGATATAATCGTCTCAATCTACAAAAGGATAATGAAATTATGAGTAAATATAACAAAATAGAAAGATTAAGAATAAGAGATTTAAGAAAAGACTGTGATAAAACGCAAAAAGAAATTGCTGAATTACTCAATATGCAATTAACAACATATAGAGAGTACGAAAATCAAGAGAGAAGAATACCGGCTGATTTTTTAATAAGAATTGCAAAATTATACAATGTATCAATTGATTATATAGCAGGTCTTACCAATGATAAAAGAGGAATAGGTTATAATTTTAATGAAATACAGGAGGAAAAATAAATGCCGGATCTATCAACATCAATTTTAAATGCAATTTTGACTTTATCCGTAATACTATCAATTGTAGCAATTTTAATTATTATTGCGCCGCTTATCATCTGGAATTACTGCAAAAAAATCCACGATCTAATGATCGAAATGTATAATTCAACGTATGCAATAATCAAGAATCAAGAAAAACAGTTGATGCAGCAGCAAATACTTATAAACAAGCTGATAAATAAATAAGCAGGGATAACTTCCCTGCTTTTTTGATTTGATTTCTTATAACTCCATTCGTACTATTGTGTTTGGTGGAAATTCAATTTCGCTTTCTATATAGAATTTCATTTCTGCGTGCTTGGTGCTGTCGATCTCGTTAAGATCTTCGTCAAATAGCTTGTCAACAGAAATTTCCACAGGCATTTTTCCAGGAGCAAGCAATTCTACCTTGCTTCCCTTTAAAAACTTGTTTCGCTGAACACACTGTATCAGCCCTCGTTCTTTGTCGTAACCTTTTACGATGGCAACTACGTTCCAGTTGCGAATATAACCGCCGCTTTCATAGTATTGGCAGTTTTTGGGATTTCCAAAATAAAACCCCGTGCAGTAATCCCTGTGGGAAATTTTGTAAACTTCCTGCTTTATCCACTCAGGCAGAACGAAGTTATCCGGCGAAGCTGCATATGCGTCCACAGCCGCCCGATATGCATTTGTAACTACCGACACATAGTAGTCTGACTTTGCCCTGCCCTCTATCTTCAAACTGGAAATCCCTGCCTGGGCCAGTTTGTCAATAAAATCAATCATACAAAGATCTTTGGCATTGAGGATATAACTTCCCTTTTCATCTTCAAATATCGGATAGAACTCATTGGGGCGTTTTTCCTCCATAAGGTAATAACCCCATCTGCACGGCTGCGCACATTCGCCGCGGTTGGAATCACGGTCAACAAGATAGTTTGAGAGCAGACATCTGCCGCTTATGCTTACACACATAGCCCCATGAACAAAACACTCGATTTCCAGCTGCGGAGGTGTTTTTGCCCGTATCTCCGATATTTCCTCAAGAGACAGTTCCCGTGCCAGAACTACCCTTTTTGCGCCCATATTGTAAAATTCGTTTGCTGTAACGTAGTTTACTATACCTGACTGTGTGGACATATGTATCTCCATGTCAGGAAGAGTTTTTCTGATAAGGGAGAAAACGCCGATATCATTGGCTATGAGTGCATCGACCTGTGCTGCTTCTGCGGTTTTTAAAAACTCGTCAAAATGGGATATCTCATCATTTCTCGGAAGCGTATTACAGGTCAGGTAAACTTTTTTACCCAGCTTGTGGGCTTTTTCAACAGCGGTGGTAAGAGTCTGTTCTGTG
>CANRLY010000066.1 GCA_947631585.1 uncultured Clostridia bacterium | reverse complement strand
TATCAGCTTCCCCTCCGGATAGAAACTCATGTTTTTTACCTCCAAAAGATCCAAGAGAAATACTCTTTATTTTCTTTTAAATCTTATGCCGCAAGGGAGGGTATTATTACATGGTTTTTACAGACAACGCTCCGCCGGAGATCATCAGCTGCCGTATGCGGTATTCTGAGGAATCCGGGCAGGTAACGGTGATATAGGCTTTTGTGTCGGGTATCTGCTCCGAAAAATCGTAGCCCATTCCCAGAAAAGTGCTGATGATCCGGTCGGTAACTGTCATTTCCGGGTGCGACCGGAAGATCTCGTCCGATGAAATGTCTATTGAGAAAATGGGAACTCCGCTTTGCTTTATTTTGCCTGAAATAATATCTGCGTTGTCGGCTGAACCGGCGTAACAGGTTATGCGCCTCATAAAAGACACTCCTTTCATATTTGGGTCTGTAAAATTATTTTTGGCAGCAGAACAAAAATTATTATGCAAAATATTTGCCTTTTTCATTAAGCTGTGCTATAATAAAAGGTAACGCTGCGATGGTCGGGAGGGAACGTTATGGATATCTGCGTGGGAGATCTGCTGGTAATGAAAAAGAAACACCCCTGCGGTGAGAACAAAATGCTGGTGCTGAGGTCGGGAATGGATTTCAAACTCAGATGTCAGGGCTGCGGACGGGAATTTATGATACCACGTTCAAAAGCTGAAAAAAATATAAAAAACGTTATCCGTGAAAATACGGAGGAACAGTAAATAATTGCAGGCGCTTGTTTTAGAAAGGAAAATGTTCTGAATGATAGAAAAACTTAAAAATATAGAGGATAAGTTCGCTGAGATAAATCAGCGGCTCATGGAACCTGACGTGGTGAACGATCAGCAGCTCTACAGGTCTTATATGAAAGAATTTGCCGAACTTTCGCCTATTGTTGAAAAGTTCGGGGAATATAAGAAAGCGCAGGAAGCTTTTGACGAAGCTAAGGAACTCCTTGACGCCGGCGGACTTGACAAGGAATTCAAGGAAATGGTGCAGGCGCAATTTTCAGAGTCAAAAGAGGATATGGAACGTCTTATGGGCGAACTGAAAATACTGCTGCTCCCAAAAGACCCCAACGATTCCAAAAACGTTATCGTTGAGATAAGAGGCGGCGCAGGAGGCGAAGAAGCTGCGCTTTTTGCAAATTCCCTTTATAGAATGTATACCCTTTACGCCGCATCAAAAGGCTGGAATACCGAAGTCATAAACGCCAACGAAACGGAACTTGGCGGATTCAAGGAGATATCGTTCTCCATAGAAGGGGAAGGAGCGTATTCAAGGCTGAAGTATGAAAGCGGAGTCCATAGGGTGCAGAGAGTGCCGGAGACTGAGTCGCAGGGACGGATACACACTTCTACCGTGACAGTGGCGGTGCTTCCCGAAGCGGAAGAGGTGGAACTGGAACTGAATGAGGAAAAGGATCTGAAGATAGATGTTTTCCGCTCTTCAGGAGCAGGAGGTCAGCATATAAATAAGACTTCCTCCGCTATAAGGATAACCCATATCCCTACCGGCATGGTGGTGGAATGTCAGGACGAGCGTTCTCAGTATAAAAATAAGGATAAAGCGCTGAAAGTCCTGCGCTCACGGCTGCTGGAACAGAAACAGCGTGAGCATGACAGCGAAATAGCTTCAGAAAGGCGTTCGCAGGTTGGCACAGGCGATAGGAGCGAACGCATAAGGACGTATAATTTCCCGGAGGGGCGGATAAGCGACCACCGGATAGGTCTTACTATCTATCGCCTTGAATATATTCTTAACGGAAACCTTGACGAGGTCATAGACGCCCTTGCTACCGCAGACCAGGCGGCAAAGCTTTCCGCTCAGGAGGCGGTGTAAGTCATGGGCTTTGATACCAGGATACTCAAAGCTGATGAAGAGGGCATACGGCTGGCGGCTGAACTTCTCAGAAAAGGGGAGATAGTGGCTATACCGACCGAAACGGTCTATGGTCTGGCTGGAAACGCTTTTTCGGCAGATTCCGCAAGAAAGATCTACGCCGCAAAAGGCAGACCCTCCGACAATCCGCTGATCGTTCATATCGCACAGCTGGAAGAAGTGGAGAAGCTTACCAGAGAGTTTCCGGAAATAGCCAGAAGATGTGCAGAAAGGTTCTGGCCAGGACCGCTCACGATGGTGCTTCCCAAGTCGGAAGCCGTGCCGTTTGAGATAACCGGCGGACTTGACACTGTGGGGATAAGGTTTCCGGCGAACAAGGCGGCGTCGGAAGTGATAAAAGCCGCAGGGTCTCCGCTTGCCGCACCGTCGGCAAACAGATCGGGCAGACCCAGCCCCACCTGCGCAATGCACGTTTTCAACGACCTAAAAGGACGCATACCGCTTATAATAGACGGCGACGGTTCTGCCGTTGGGGTGGAATCTACAGTCATTTCTTTTGAAAATGAAACTATACGGCTGCTCAGACCTGGGTTCGTCACGCCTGACGACCTGAGGGAAGTTTCCGATAACGTGATAGTGGACGACGGGGTGCTCAACTGCGTTGCAGACAATGCCAGGGTCAGCTCTCCGGGCATGAAGTATAGGCATTATTCCCCCAAGGCGGAAGTTATCATACTTGACGGCGATATAAAGGGATTTGAGGAATATATTCGGAAAAACGCCGGAAAGTCCGACTGCTGCGTGGTTTTCACCGGCGATAGGCTCTCGGTGGAAAATCCGACAATGGAATATGGGCATAACAGCAAGGAACAGGCGGCTATGCTGTTTTCGGTTTTGAGAGAGCTTGACAAGCAGGGCTTTGAAAGGGCGTATTTCCGCTGCCCTGATAAAAACGGCGTGGGGCTAGCGGTCTATAACAGGCTGCTTCGGGCGGCGTCGTTCAGGGTAGTGAAACTGTGATCGGACAGATCGGGTGATGAGATGGAAAACAGATTTATAGTCGGACTCACCGGGCAAAGCGGAGCAGGAAAGACCACGGTCAGCCGAATGTTTGAGGAAAACGGGTTTTTCGTGGTGGACTGCGACAAGCTCTCACGAAAAGTCACGGAAAGCGGAAGTGACTGCTGCAAAAAACTGGCGGAGCATTTCCCGGACTGCTTTGACGAAAGCTATACTCTCGACAGGCGCAGGCTGGGGAACGAAGTGTTCGGCTGCGAAGAAAAGCTGAAATTATTAAACGAGCTGATATTCCCATTTATAACCGAAGAGACGCAGAAGCAGATAAGTTTGTGCGGACAAAGGCTGGTGCTGCTGGACGCTCCTACGCTGTTCGAGGCGGGAATGGACAGTATTTGCAGCATGATAGTGAGCGTTACCGCCGATGAGGATATCCGGGTGAAGCGTATACTTGAAAGGGACAGTCTTACCGAAGAACAGGCGCTCAGACGGTTCTCTTCCCAGCGCACACAAGGATTTTTTGAGGAAAATTCAGATATAGTCATAGAGAATAACGGCAGCGATGTCCGGCTGAGAAACGCTGCCCTACAGGCAATACAGAAGATAAAGGAGACGGCTGATGCCAAGTAGCAACAAAAAGAAAAAGAAGAAAACCGCCGCTTTCTGGCTGATGGCAGTGGCTGTCATCGCTTTGGCAGCGGCAGTTATCTCGGCGTTTATACCTGAGATGGCAAGAAATAAAATATATCCCGACGAGTATGACGAGTATGTTTCAGAGTACAGCGGAAATTATAATATAGACAAAAATTTTATTTATGCTATAATAAAAACTGAAAGCAATTTTAATGAGAAGGCTCAGTCCGAGGTGGGAGCAAGAGGACTTATGCAGATAATGGAGGACGCCTATGAATGGGTGAAGTTCAGGATCTCGGACGACAGGGAACTTACATACGACCAGATGTTCGAGCCGCAGTACAATATAGAATACGGCTGCTTTATGCTGGGTTACTATTATGAAAAGTACGGCTGCTTTGAACTTGCCGCTGCGGCGTATCATTCAGGAATGGGAAGCGTGGACGGCTGGATATCCGACGGTATAATAGACCCTGACGATCTTGATGTTTCGGATATACCGTCCGACAAGACAAGGCATTACGTCAGAAAAGTAATGAAAGCCTTCGATGCGTATAATAATCTTTATGATAAAAATGAAATCTAACAGCATGGCTGATATGAAAGGATATGTATTTTTATGGAAAACGAAACCAAAAAGACCGAAGCCGAACTTATGAAGGAAAAACTTCTTTCGGCTCCGAAAAACGCAGGATTGGCTCTTTCAGAAGAAAAGATCAAAAAAGCGGACAAGTTCTGCGAAAAGTACAAGGAGTTTCTGGATTCCGCCAAGACTGAAAGGGAAGCGGTCAAGGAAACTGTAAAGCTTGCCAAGGAATGTGGATTTGAGAAATATTCCAAAGACAAGAAGTATAAGGCAGGGGACAGGTTCATTTATATCAACCGTGGAAAATCGGTGATACTCTGCACTATGGGCACAGACCCTCTGGAAAGCGGTCTGAGGATAAATGCAGCCCATATAGATTCGCCGAGAGTCGATCTGAAACAGCACCCTCTCTATGAGGACAGCGAGCTTGCTCTTTTTAAGACCCATTATTACGGCGGTATCAAAAAATACCAGTGGACGGCTATCCCTCTTGCGCTGCACGGGGTAGTTATCAAAGGCAATCGTGATAAGGTGATAGTTAATATCGGAGAGGACGAAAACGACCCTATTTTCTGCATAACAGATCTGCTGCCTCACCTTGCAACAAACCAGATGAAGCGCAACCTTGCTGATGGAGTCAAAGGGGAAGAACTGAATATCCTCATAGGCTCGAGACCTTTCCGGGACGATAAGGCTTCTGAAAGGGTAAAGCTCAATATCATGAAGCTGATAAACGAAAAGTACGATATCGTTGAGGACGACTTTATGTCCGCCGAACTGGAGGCTGTTCCGGCTTTCAAGGCAAGAGACCTGGGATTTGACAGAAGCATGGTCGGCGCATACGGACAGGACGACAGGGTCTGCGCTTATACGGCTCTCAGGGCTGCCCTTAAATGCGAAGCCCCCAAAAAGACCTGCGTTACGGTCCTTACTGATAAGGAGGAAACGGGAAGCGACGGAAATACCGGTCTTAACAGCTCTTATCTGAAATATTTCATCTACGATCTGGCTAAGTCCCAGAACGCTGAGTTCACAACCGTTATCTCAAACTCTGAATGTCTCTCGGCTGACGTAAATTCCGCACTTGACCCTACTTTCCCCGATGTTATGGAGGCAAGGAACTGCTCTAAGCTCAACTATGGCGTGGTGGTGACTAAGTTTACAGGCGCAAGAGGAAAGTCCGGCACTTCAGATGCTTCCGCTGAGTTTGTGGGCAGAGTAAGGAATCTCCTTGACGGAAAGGGAGTTATCTGGCAGACGGGAGAGCTTGGAAAGGTAGATATCGGCGGCGGCGGAACTGTTGCCCAGTATATCGCCAACCTTAATATAGATGTTATCGATGTGGGAGTACCGGTGCTTTCCATGCACGCTCCGTTCGAGGTGACTTCCAAACTGGATATCTATATGGCGTATAAGGCGTTTCTGACTTTCTTTGAAGACTGATGTGGCGGATAAAAAGCAAGATGTCCTGCAAAAACAGGCTCTTGCTTTTTTGTTTTGTTTGGGAAATGCAAAATATTTTAGCCTGCTAACGAAAAAAAGCTTGCCATGCACCAAAAAATATGTTATAATATGCCCATGTGTTTGCATAACGCTTTTTAAGGAATTTTGTAATTATGAGAGGGGGAAGCGGCATAATTTCGCCGCGTGAAAATGGGAACAAGTGAAATTTGTATCCTCATAACGATCATTCTCTACCTTTCAGGAATGGTAATGATAGGCGTTTTTTATTCAAAGAGGAATAAAGACGTCGGCGACTACTATCTTGGAGGAAGAAAACTGGGTCCGCTGGTGTCGGCAATGAGCGCCGAAGCCTCGGACATGAGCAGTTACCTGCTTATGGGTCTGCCGGGACTTGCGTATTTGACAGGTCTTGCCGAAGCGGGCTGGACTATAATCGGTCTTGCCGTCGGTACATACCTTAACTGGCTCATCGTCGCCAAAAGGCTGAGAGTCTATTCGCAAAAGACCAATTCAATAACCATACCCGATTTCTTTGCCGACCGCTTCCACGATAAAAGCGGCGTGATAATGGGTATAGCAGCAGTCATAATCATCGTGTTCTTCGTGCCGTATACCGCATCGGGATTCTCTGCCTGCGGCAAGCTGTTCCAGACGCTTTTCGGGGCGAATTACCACGTTGCCATGATAATTTCCGCAATAGTTATAATCTCGTATACCATGCTCGGCGGCTTTTCGGCTGCCAGCTTCACCGACCTTATCCAGAGCATAGTTATGACGATAGCGCTCATAATTATGGTTATATACGGCGTAAATACCGCAGGCGGTCTTTCAAACGTGGTAGACAACGCAAGATCAGTCGGCGGCTATTTCTCGCTCACCAGCATATACGACCCGGAGACCGGCGGTTCAAACAGCTATTCGTTCTTGCAGATCGCCTCAACGCTGGCATGGGGTCTCGGATACTTCGGTATGCCGCATATCCTGCTGAGATTTATGGCTATCAAAGACAAAAAGAACGTCAAGATTTCAAGGCGTATCGCTTCCATATGGGTAGTAATTGCCATGTCGATCGCAATATTTATAGGCTTTATCGGCAGTACGCTCTCTGCTAACGGCACTATCGAAAAGCTCACCACCAGCGCAGACTCTGAGACCGTTATTATGAAAATAGCAACAGTCCTCAGCAATAAGGGCGTAATTTTCGCACTTGCCGCAGGACTGATATTCGCAGGTATTCTGGCTTGTACCATGTCAACGGCGGACTCCCAGCTGCTTGCCGCATCGTCCAGTATGTCGGAGAATATCATAAAGGGCGTTTTCAAAGTCAAGATAACTAAAAAAATGTCCATGATAACCGCCAGGATAGTCCTTGTTGCAATTGCGATACTCGGTATCATCTTGGCGTGGGATCCAAACAGTTCAGTGTTCAGGATAGTATCTTTCGCCTGGGCTGGATTCGGCGCAACTTTCGGACCGCTCATGCTATGCTCCCTGTTCTGGAAGAGAACAAACAAATGGGGCGCAATATGCGGTCTTATCTCCGGCGGAGTAATGGTGTTCGTATGGAAATTCGCAATAAGCAAACTGGGCGGCTTGTTCACGATATATGAACTTCTGCCTGCGTTCATACTCAGTTTGGTAGTGATAATAGTAGTTTCGCTGCTGACTGAAGCTCCTGACAAGGAGATAACCGATGAATTTGAAGACGGACCTGCCGCAGAAACATTTTCCGAAGCTGAATAAAAATTTTTGAACTGTATGTGATATCCCCCGTGAGACGAAACACGGGGGATATTTGCGTCTGTTGTATTATTATGTACAATTATTTGAGCCGACTGAAATAAAATTTTGGATATTATGCCCTAAAGTGTTGACAATTTGGTCTGAATTTGTTATTATTATATTTAGAATATTTTGATCCCGAAATGGATTTTGATCCGGGACGACACTTATAAATTTTGGTGTGGAGGGTGATATTTTATGAACAAATGGGAGCCTGAAGTAAGGATAGGCAGGCGTGTGGTAAGCGCTGTTACCGCTGCCGTTATGTTCCTGTCGCTGATGATGGCGGATCTTCCGTTTGTGAAAATGACCGCAAAGGCTGCTCCTGCCGAGCAGTATGGGGAGCTTGTGATAGATGACGACAGCTTCCAGATGGTCATGGGCGAAGAGGAAATGTACGACAACAGGACCGTCAAGGACGGCGACGACATTCTGATGGCGTTCGAGTGGTCGGTGGAGAACAACGCTGCGACTCCGACTTTCGATGACATCATAGGTCAGAATGTTTATAAGTACAGAAAAGAGATAAATACATACGGTATCAAATTCGGTACTGACAGCGGTGACGGAACTTACACCATGCCGTCCGGTGAGCTGTACGAAAACGGCGAAGTCATCGGACATTATAAGTTCGTGGAAGAGGACGGCAAGTTTTATGCTGTGGTGGAACTGTACGAGTCTGCGTTCAAGGAGCGCTCCGACGTGGGAGGCGGAATACGTCTGGAGGGCGTTGTTGACCTGGACGAGAATAAAGATGTTCCCAACGGCTCTGAAAAAGGCATAGGATTCGGCACTGCCGAGTTTACCGTTATCTATGACGACGGCAAAAAGAACTGCGATATGTCAGTTAGCAAGTCCGGCGGTTCAGGACTTGTCAAGGCGGAGGACGGCAGCTACTATGTTGACTATACCGTCAGAGTTACGGCGACAGGTCTTATAGACCAGTTTGAACTGGACGATGTTATAGACCCTGCGCTTACCATAGACGGCAGCAGCATAAAAGTTGACGGTCAGCCTGTGACTGAGACTGAATTTCCCATAACTATTAAAACTGCCAACAAGACTAAGGAAGATAAACAGTCATTTACTGTAACTTACCGTGCCAAAATGACTGCGGAGGATTATACTGCCAACAGGAATAAGAACCTTTCCAACAAGGCTACAGCTACATATGATGACGGAAACCCAGACCCTGCTGTAAAGACTTCCACCAGTACAGTAACTCCCAAAGATCCGTCCATAAGCAAGAGTGTTACGGGAAAAGACGGCACACAAGGAGATAATCTTACTCTTTATGATGCTAAGAACCAGATCAAATGGGTGCATGGCGGCAGCAGACTGTCAGGCGAATGTTTGTATCCTGTTATCGACTATTCTATAGATATAGATCTGGGAACCGGCGAAAATATCTCTGATGATGAACTTAAAGAGATAGTAAAGAGCATAAAGGATAATTTCAACGACTGGGGCAGCAGCGTAGGCTATATGACTAAGGAGGACTGGGTGCCTTACGATCAGTACTATGCTTCATTGAGAGGAGATTACCCTAGTTTTCTTGCTACATACCTTTATAATTATGACGGCGACCTTTCCAGAATAACAGATTCAGAATGGGAATATATACTTCATTATTGTATTGATAAGAAAGGCAACGGAAAATATACGCTCAACTATTCTGTTATACTGACAGACGAGACGCTTCGCACTGAGGGCAATGCGCATACTTCCGGCTATGGTGCGTTTACCAGAAACCCTGTTCAGAATACTGTCCAGGTGACGGTAGATGATGTTCCTCTGACGGACGCTGCCAACGTATGGCTCGACCTGGGCATAAACCTGCTGGATAAGGACATTGAACTTGACGCTCCAAGAGATATCAATTCCAGCGATAAGGACTGGACTAATTCTTCCGGCGTTTCGGGACGTGACTACGAGACCGGCAGACTAAAGACCGGAAAAGAACTTACAGACGTTGATCTTCCCTATGGAAAAGGAACAGACGGCATACTTGAGATACCTCACAGGATAAGGATAAACGGCAAGGACTTCAAAAAGTGGTTTGACGCTACTGGCGGAAGCTCCAGCAGCGATAAGTTTATACTTACAGATAGTCTCCAGATGATGATCTCAAGCAGAAACCCGGGCGGAAACGACAGCCAATATACCGCTCGTCCGTTTAACGATCACCATTACTTCGACGCTAATGATTTCTGGGC
>CANRLY010000065.1 GCA_947631585.1 uncultured Clostridia bacterium | reverse complement strand
ATGTCAGTTAAACGAGAATGATTCTGAAAAGTTAGTAGGAATGGTCGAAAAAATGGGATACAACGAGTCAAAAGATGACAATCCGGATTTTGACAAGCTTCTTGACGAAAGCACTGAAGAAAACAAGAATATGCTGAAAAGCTGGGAGCAGGCAGCCAACGCTCTGAAGCAGCTGGAGGACGCAGGCGTCCCGGTATTATGGCGGCCGTTCCACGAGTTTGACGGACAGTGGTTCTGGTGGGGCAAGAGCGGAGCTGAAGATTTCAAGAAATTATGGCAATATATGTACGACAAATTCACAAACGAATACAAATTAAACAATCTTATCTGGGTATTGGGTTATTCAGGTGAAGTAAAAGACGGGTGGTATCCCGGTGACGAATACTGTGATGTGATCGGTTCTGACACATACGACAATTCCACCAACAAGCGTGCCTGGGACAAATTAGAGGCGATGGGAACAGGCAAGCCGATGGCGTTTCACGAATGCGGAAACGTTCCGTCGGTATCGCAGTTTGAGCAGGACGGCGATCTTTGGGCGTGGTTCATGATCTGGCACACAGAGCACATTGAAGGAAACGACCCTGACAATCTGCGTGCGGTTTACAACGATGAGAAAGTCATAACTTTGGACGAGCTGCCCACCGATCTTTATTTCAAATAGCAGCAAGCCCCGACTCTTGCGCAAGCGGAGTCGGGGTTTTTATGAGTTATTCGGTTTAGCTTTATATTACAGCTGCGGCGCAGCGGCAGCCGCCCCAACGGGGCGGCTTTCACGGCGGAGAAACTCCGCCGTGTTCTGCGGTGCGAAGCACCGCAGCGCCGCTGCGCCGCATTGCAGGTCTCGCACAAAGAAAAACCGTTCTCCAATCATCAGCGACCGGAGAACGGTTTTTATGCTTATTTGCTGGTTTTTACCGTGTATGTAGAACTAGCTGCGCCGTAGATCACCTTACTGCCGCCTACCTATCAAACGTGAAGGTGTCAAATTCGGCTTTGCCGCTGCCGGAAAATTCAAAATACACCGCCCTTTTGCCTATTATGCCGGAGGTCAGCGGTGCGCTTTTGACGGTATCTTCGGGTGCAAATCCAAGTTCGGCTACGATCTTTCCGTGGTAATTATCGACCCGAACTCTCACTTTCATCTGCCCTTTCACCCTTGCAGAAACAGTCACGCTTTTGGGGGGAATTTCGCCGAATTGCAGGTACCTGAACCCGACGGTCGTGCCGTCTTTGATGTTCACCACAGGTGCAGAAACGCCGTCTTTTTGCTCATAGGCAGCCTTTACATACGCCTGCCTGAGCGGACTTATATGGCAGGCATAGCCGGCGGATATGATCTTATAGGCGTCTATGCCGTTTACGCTCACGCCTGAAGAAGTCATTTCCACGGGCTTTGAGGAAACCGGCTCGCCGTTTACATAAGTGATATCGCCGATGTAGACTTTGCCGTTCCTGCCTATCGCTATGTCTACCGGCTCTATCATGCCCTGGCGTGCAAATTCATCTGTGCCTGTATGTCGGTGGTAGAATATGTACCACTGACCGTTTATTTCCACAAGTCCGCCGTGGTTGTTTCCCCAGCGGTAGGTCTGCTGACCTGTTCCGTCGGGAAGTTTAAGTATCTCTCCGCCGTTAAAGGAAATATCTCCGCCGTCCTGATAGCCCTCAAGAGGGCTGTCCGACCATTTATACGAAAGGAAACCGTTATTATCCTCATAAACTCCCAGTTCAGGCTGGGGCGTAACACATCTTTTTGAATACACATAAACATATTTGCCGCCGATCTTTCGTGGGCTGGAAGCCTCGAAGAATGCGTCTCTGAGGTCGATATGCGCAGTATCGGCGTTTTCGTTCCAAGGGTCGGGTACATGGCCTATGGGGTGACTTCTGAGAGTTCCCTCCTTGATCGTCGCCATATCCTCCTCCAGTTCGGCGCAATAGCAGGAGCAAAAGCCCCAGAAGGCATAAACTCTGCCGTCATCGTCGACCAAGACGCCGGGGTCGAAGCCCAGTTTGGTTTCGACCGGGTGGGTAAAAGGTCCTGCCGGCGATTTCGACGAAGCGACTACTATTCTTCCGCCCTGGTTTTCAGCGGCATAAAGATAAAAGGTGTCGCCTTTCTGGACGACATCAGGCGCATAGAGTATAGAGCCGTTTGTCGCAGTATAGCACACGCCGTGGTAAGTCCAGTTGGTAAGGTCGTCAAGCGGTGCGCTCCAGACCACCTGGTCTCTTCCGCAGTAGGCGGTCTTTTCGGTGTCGTGAGAGCCATAGACGTAAAGCCGCTTCTCGCCGCCGTACTCAAACACTCTCGGTTCGCCGTCCGGTATATGTTCCCAGAGCGGCAGATACGGATTAGCCGATCTCAAAGTCTCTTTCATAACGAACCTCCTGAAATTTTAAGTTTTTCATGTTTATTGTACCACATAAGCCGTCATATAGCAAGGCGGAAAACGTTTTTCCGCCAAACGCTTCCCACCTGATTGTTTATTTAAAAATGACCGCACATTTTGCATTATATTGACATATAGGCAGTTATGTGCTAAAATAATTTATTATAGCAAAAATGTCTTTTTTGCATTATTAAACTTCGGAGGTACTTATGGAAAAGAAGATCAAACGTTTAAAACTGTGCTGCATAATACTAGCTGTTCTCTTTGTCATTTCAAATTTATCTTTATACATATATTTTTATGAAGTAAACGAAAAACTCAATTTGTTGAGTAGTTTAGTAAGATCAAATGCAAGAAATGCAACTGAATGTTTTGAGGAATATTATAAAACAGGCGATGAAACTTCATATAATGGAGGTATAACATATTTCAGATCAATGACAGATGAGATCAGATATATGCATGAAATTACCCACGATGATCATGAATCCTGTACCGACTGTATGGTCTTTATATGGTGCGCAAATCTTATCACATATTATCCCGAAACAACAGCACTTGTCAAAGAAGATCTGTTTGATCTTCTCTCTGAAGCAGTTAAATATGATAAAAGCGATGGCTGTTATGATAATCTTTCTTTGATTGCAATAAACTTAAATAACCACTTTCAAAACCATCTAAAAGACAATTAATTTGCGATCTTTTTTGCGCTGCAAGGTCTACTTATAGAGCGTGTTCATGGTCACCACCGAATCGGGGAAATTCTCCACTGCGTAGCTTCGCATAAGTCTCATTCCCTCGATGTGGTTGCTGTGGATATTGATATGCTTGGGCTTCTTGCCGTTTTCTTTCATCCATTTCAGAATATCAAGCCCCGTATGTTCTTCCCCCAGGCTATAATCAAGGCTGACAAAGTCAAATTCCCCGAACATACGGTAATAGCTGATACATTCGTCATAACTGCGCACACATTCAAAGCCTTTCGGAAAATCCCGTGTGTCATCGACAAAAAGTTTAAATCCCATAAAAATTCTCCTTTTCCCGATATTTTTTGCTTCTCCAAACGCAAAAAAGCTATTAACTAAAAACAGACACAATACATCGCCCTCGGCGAAACATAAAATTTCCATTCTCAATTAATAGCTCTGATACGCATTCAGCGTATTTTTATCTTATCATTTCATGCGGCAGATGTCAACAGACATTTGCCGCTTTTATATTAATTGCGTGTTAATTTATTGTTGCGGGGGCTTTCTTTATGAGATCGTGATACCAATACTTTTAATTGGATTTTCGGTTTGCCCAGCTGAAAATGCACCGCAAAAGCAGTGCATTTTATCCCTGTGCAGCATACGGTCTCAGAAGCCGATGCATTTTTTTAACGGTTCGTTGAATATCACTGCCGAAGCGTTGATATCGGCTTCTTCGATGGTCGTTATGGTATCGACTGTGATCTGAGCTTCATCAAGTTTCATAACTCGCTCGGCAAGGTTCATTTCGGCATCTTCTATCATCTGACGTGCAAAGCGTCCATTGCCGAAATCCTTGCTTTTTCTTGCCTTTTCATAAATGCTCCTGAGCTTATCCATGGCGGCATCGGTAATTTTCATTTCCTTTTTGGCAAGCATGAGCCTGGTTATATCGCAAAGCTCATCGGCGGTATAGTCGTCAAAATCAACTTTGAATTTGATCCTCGAATTCATGCCGGGGTTGCGTGCAACAAACTCTTTCATAGGCTCTGTATATCCTGCAAAAATGACTATTACATCTTCCCTGTGGTTTTCCATTTCCTGGACTATGGTATTTATTGCCTCGTCGCCGAAGGTAGAATTTGTGCCGTCGGAAAGTGAATATGCTTCGTCAATGAAAAGCACTCCGCCCTGCGCCTCTCTGAATCTTTTCTTTACAAGCGGCGCAGTATGACCCACATACTTGCCGACAAGTTCCGCCCTGCCGACTTCAACAAATTTCCCTGTGGGAAGAATATTTTCTTCTTTCATTATCTGCGCAAACAGCCTTGCAACGGTGGTTTTGGCGGTGCCGGGGTTGCCCATAAACAGCATATGCATTGAATGGTTGTCTTTTTTGATACCTTTATCCATACACATTTTTTTCATTCTGGCTTCGGCTATCACCTTATTTATGATTTTTTTCACAGAGTCAAGCCCTATCATCTGCTCAAGTTCTTTGAGAGTTGAACCTGTCAGGGCATCATCTTCGGTGTTCTTGCCGGGCTTTACAGCTACATCTTCCCCCTTTATGCGCACAAGGTCGCTTTTGCGTATTTTATCGGCTTCCGTACCGCTGTTCATAAGCCTTACAGCCTGTTCGTGCATAGCGCTTTCAAGGCAGTTGCGGACAAATCTGCCGTTGCCGAAGTTTTCGATCCGGTGCGCTTTTTCAAAAACTTCCCGTGCATTATTTACGGCTGCTTTATCAAGGATCAATCCACGCTGAGACGCCATGCTTTTGAATATTTCGATAAGCTCGTCAACACTGTAATCGGGAAAATCTACGGTATAAGGTATCCTGCTTTTCAGACCGGCGTTTCTTTCAAGAAAATCGTTCATATCTTTTTTGTAGCCTGCAAGAATAACGATAACGCTGTCTCTGCATTCTTCCATTTTCTCAAGAAGCGAAGTTATTGCAAGGTCTGAAAACATGGCATATGCTTCGTCTATAAACAGCACTCCTCCCTCGGCTTTTTTGAACACATCGCAAAGCGACTTGAAGTTCAGTAAGTTGCCGGACTCGCACACAAACGCACCGCTTTTCAGTACGCCTTTTTCTTTGGCTATACTTGCAAACAGCTTTGCTACGGTGGTTTTGGCGGTGCCGGGGTTGCCGCTGAATATCATGTGCATCGAAGTCGGCTGATGATCTTTGCCCAAACGTTTCTTTCTTTGCTTTTCAATAACATCATTTGCTAAAATGCGGTCTATCTGCTCTTTTACGCTTTTCAGACCTATGAGGTCTTGCAGCTTTTCATACGAATTATCGCCTTTTTCGTCACGGTCAAGCACGAAGGTATCGGGTCTGCCGTATTCATAAGCGGAATTTAAGATATTTTTGTTTACACACCATGTACCGAAATTTTCAAAGGCTTCAAGCACATCGGACTGCGAAAATTCACTTTTTTCAGAAAACTGCTTCATATACTCTCCTGCCTGCGCAGCATACTGCGAATATTCAGACTTTTTGATAAGCTCTTTAAGATACCTGACGGCTGCCGCCCTTTTTCCGCTGCCCTCTTTCAGCCTTACGGGAATGATATGTTTGCTTACTTCTCTCAAAAGCTCATAGGCAAAGCCGGGAGCATCGGTATTATATGTAAACACAAACAGGCAGTCGTTTTTATGCTTTTTAACTATTTTATCAATGTATTTGCAGGTCTGACCGTATTCTGACATCGCCATACCGACCCTCTCCGAAAGGTCGATAACTATAACGCCGCCGAAGTTGTTTTCGATAATATCTTCAAAATGGTTAGTTACAGTTGACAAATGCAGATCAGACGATATTTTGCTGAATATCTCCATTCGCCTGCCGCTGAGACGGTTGGCTTTTATAAGTCTTTGAACTATAGCTTCCGTTATGTCGCTTGCCGCCTGCGTGCTTTTGCTTGAAATAAAGTAATGCACCAGATTGCCGCCAAATCCAGAAGTGTTCTGATGGGCCTCGATATTGGCAAGTTCATTCTTTACGCTGTCGTCAAAAAGCGGAAGCTCCTTTTTGTTTTTTTCTGAGATCATCTTTTCTTGAAGTTCAAACCGCGGAGAACGCTGATCGCTCAGATCTTCCAGATACTCCATTTTTGCAGTATCTATTATTCTGTGCCAGGTGCTGTGTGCAAGAGCTCTTCTTTTTGCCTCGTCTGCAAGGTCTGAAAACTGATACCCTGTGACCTCACACGGAGACGACCGTATCTTTTTTACAGAAAAAACTTCTTTCAAAATACCTGTGATGCGGTCATATACATCTTCATAGCTGTATTTTCTTTCGTTATAAGAAAAAGCCGCCGACATAGCGTTTGCTTCTGCTTTATAGATGAAAAAGCATATATCGTTGTCGATATTCCGGTTCAGATATGCGCTGACCGCTGCGGGTATGTTGTCATAATCATAATTTTTGAGGCATACATTATTGATTTTGGCAGCTTCTTCAATTTCCTCAGAATTTGCGCCAAGAACAAAACTATAATAACGCATAAGACCATTCTCCTTACTTGTATTTTTTAAAATCCATTTTTGCTACTGCTTAAAGAACATAAGACCATTTTTTTCGTTTTATAAATGCAAACCGCTGCCGCTATTGCAATGTCGCTATCATTGTGATACAATATATTTGCAGGCATATATATTGCTTCTGAGGAGGGTGAACTTATGGGGCTTAATTATCACAAGCTGGACAAAGCAACTGAAGAACAGATACAATACAACTTAGACAACGGCATTTTAAGTCCGTACAGGTCAAAGGACGAGGACGCCCTTCGCAGAGATACTATTCGGGACAAGCACACCGTCCTGCGGCCGTCATATATAAGAGACACGGAGAAGATACTTCATCTTCCGCTTTACAACAGATACAACGATAAAACGCAGGTGTTTTCCTTTTATCTCAATGACGACATCACCCGAAGAGGGCTGCATATGCAGCTTGTTTCAAGGATAGCCAGAAACATCGGGCGTATGCTGGGTCTTAATCTCGACCTTATCGAGGCGATAGCGTTAGGACACGACGTTGGACACACCCCTTTCGGGCACACGGGAGAAAGCTTCCTGAGCGAACTTCTTTTCAACGAGACCGGTCGGTATTTCAATCACAACGTTCACAGCGTGCGTGTGCTTGACACGCTTTACCGGCGAAATTTAAGTTTGCAGACGCTTGATGGGATACTTTGTCACAACGGAGAATTTGAGCTTGAAGAATACCGTCCCACCTATTCGCTTGACTTTGATAAGTTTGACGAAAGCGTTGAAAACTGTTACACCGAGGGCGGAACTGCAATAAAAAAGCTTATCCCAGCCACGTTGGAGGGCTGCATTGTAAGAGTCTGCGACGTGATAGCCTACATCGGCAAAGACCGTCAGGATATGATAAAGGCGAAGCTCATGCCTGATGATAAAATATTTTCAGACGAATACATCGGAAGCAGCAACGCCGATATGATAAACAATCTGACGGTAGACATTGTAAACAACAGTCTTGGCAAGGATCACATAAAACTCAGTCCTGAAGCATTCAGAAGTCTGGCGGCTGTCAAAAGCGAAAACAGCAGGTACATCTACCGGAACAAAACCGAGGAAAAGCAGCTCAGCGAAGCAGTAAAGCCGATGTTCCGTGAGGTGTACTACAAGCTGCTTGGCGATCTGCGCCGCAAGGACATATCTTCCTTGATATACAAACACCACATTGACTTTATCCGTGAGGGGTGCAGGTATTACGATGAAAAATGGGATTACAGCACGCAAGAGCCGAATCAGATAGTTGTTGACTACATTGCAAGCATGACTGACGACTATTTCATAGAGCTTTACAAGCATCTTTTCCCTGACAGCAAAAGGGATATTGAATACCATTCATATTTTGAAAACGGAAATTCATGATCGGACTGCTCCGGAAGCTTTATCTCCGAAGCAGTCTTTTCATTTTCAGCAAAGCGTTTGTAAGTATCTTCGGAGGTTGAGTTTTGCCGCTTTGCCTACCGTCTCAAGTCGTTGAAGTCTACCGTATTTCAAGGCTTTCTGACTTCGTTTTCCATCAATATTTCTTCTATTGTTTCAGGTTCGATCTCAACTATCTTTCTGAAGTCATTTGCGGTTTTTGTAACTTTTTGTGTTTTCTTATCTATTTCAAGAACAATATCGGTATCCCCTATGATCTTTCGATAAGATAAGAATTTTTCATTATCCATATACGGCTCATAGCCGAGTTCCTGCAATGTCATACTGAACACTCTCCATCTTTAACAAAAATTTTTATCAGTGCCGGATCGGGGTCTTATATTTAAAGCCGTTATCCTTAGCGTATTTCTCCCCTGCCGTGCCGGGCAAGCAATATATTACGAAGTCGTTGTTTTTCTCAAAAACTTCTTCATCGTCTTCATCAAAGCTGCGGGAATAGCCGAAGGCATAGCTGCCGATTTCAGTAACGCTCGCAGGTATCTCTACTGAGTCCATGTTCTCCATGTTTATAAACGCACATCTGCCTATACTTTTAATAGTACCCGGCAGGTAAACGGCAGTGATATCCACTTCGCCGCAGGAACTTTCGGACACATAAGGTGCGATAGCCGTAACAGGTCTATCCATTATCTTATCCGGCATCTCGATAGAACTGTCACAATACATACAAAAGTAATAGTCGGATATATCCATTCCCGTTATCGTAATGCTGGTCTTTCCGTCGGTGATATCTTTTTTGAATTCAAACCACTTGAGGAACTGGTCATTTCCGCCGTCGGTCTGCTCCACCTCGTAATAGGAGCCGATGTTATTTTCCATATTATATCTTATTACATAGTCAACATAAACGCCCATTGAAAAAACTCCTTTACATAATAAATTTTAACTTCGGTCGGAGCGTGAGATACAGCTTTGCAAAACGCATAACTGCCGCGGCTTGCTGACTCCTTTCCTGCGTTTTGCATCGCTGTTTTCACACATAAGAGGTCCAAAAAGTTCTTTCATTCAAGAACTTATCCAAGGCTCAACTTATCTTCTTCGACCGTGTGGCATAAAGTATAGCACACATCATTTGTTTTTGTAAATAATTTTTTGAGGTCAGAGCAAAAAAAGTGCTGTACTGTCCCAAAAACAGGACTGTACAGCAAAATAAATTACATTATATACAATTTATACAGTATAAGCAACCGGTCATTGCTCATTTTGAGGTGAAAAGTTTGCAGCTAATAGAAGAAATACTAGTTTTTAATTCCTTGAAATGAAAATTCCCGGCACGAAATATGCCGTGTAGAATCACCACGATTAGTAATAGTATCTTCGCTAACAGAAGAATCGCTTGTTTTTCTTTGAAAAAGAAAATCGCCGTCACCATCATGACGGCGAAAATCAATTCATTTTTGTAGTACCCGGGAAGAATTTTCGGTTTTCGCAGAAAATCGCTGCACTTAGTAATAATATCTCCACTAACAGAAGAATTTCAGAATTTTCTTTTCGTGAAAAGAAAATCGTTGCCACGATTTATGGCAACGATGAAAT
>CANRLY010000064.1 GCA_947631585.1 uncultured Clostridia bacterium | reverse complement strand
CGCCGTCACCGAAACCCCAAGCAAAATTTCCCCAAGCAATAGCGGAGCGGTGCGCACAGCTTTGCTGTGCGTCTGCGCCAAAGGCGCAGACCACCGCTCCGCAGCACGCCAACCCCACCAAAGCAAAAACACCGCAGAAAGAATCCGCACCAGCAAACCGCCACGGGAGGGCGAAAGCCCCTGTAATTTTTCCGCTGCCGCAACCGCGCCGCCATCGCCCAAATCCCAATCAAAAGCAGCCCCAAAGAACAGCCGTCACCACGCCGTCACCGAAACCCCAAGCAAAATTTCCCCAAGCAATAGCGGAGCGGTGCGCACAGCTTTGCTGTGCGTCTGCGGCGGCTTCGCCGCCGCACCTGCGCCAAAGGCGCAGACACCGCTCCGCAGCCCTCCGACCCCACCAAAGCGAAAACACCGCAGAAAGAAAGCCGCCCCGACAAACCACTTCGGAGGGTCAGCAAACCACTGTAACTTTTCCGCTGCCGTTGTTCGTGCGCAACGTCCGTTGCGCACGGTATGCGGCGGCAAAGCCGCCGCAACTGCCCACACGCCAGCACCGAAAATCCCAAGCAAAAGCAGTCCCAAAGAACAGTCGCCGCTACCCAAAAATCCCAACAAAATCACCCCCAGCAATAGCGGAGCGGTGCGCACAGCTTTGCTGTGCATCTGCGGCGGCTTCGCCGCTGCAACTGCGCCTTTGGCGCAGACCACCGCTCCGCAGCCCTCCGTCCCCACTAAAGCAAAAACACCGCAGAAAGAATCCGCCCCAGCAAACCGCCACGGGAGGACGAAAACCCCTGTAACTTTTCCGTTGCGCACGGTATGCGGCGGCAAAGCCACCGCAGCTGCCCACACGCCAGCCCTGCAAAATCTGAACAAAAGTGACCTCAAGGGACAGCCGCCACGCCGCTACCTGAAATTCCAAACAAAATCCTCCCAGCAAAAGCGGAGCGGTGCGCACAGCTTTGCTGTGCGTCTGCGGCGGCTTCGCCGCCGCATCTGCGCCAAAGGCGCAGACCACCGCTCCGCAAATAATAAAGACTCCGCTCAGTATATTAATACTTGAAGTCTGTGGAAAAATGTGCTATACTGTATGTGAGATCTTGAACGGAAATTGGAAATGATTATGGAACAAAATAAAATTGATCAGAATGAGGATATCGAGGATATCTTCGATAAGATAATGAAGCTCCCCGGCCTGCGCAGATTCTGGGATAGCTATAAAAAATATAAAAGCGTGCTGCTCTACCTGTTCTTTGGGGGACTTACTACACTGATAAGTATTGTCACTTTCTCAGTGTGTATAAGAGCTTATGACCTTAATGAACATATCGCAAATACTATTTCCTGGATAGCGGCGGTCACTTTCGCTTTTCTTACAAATAGAAAATGGGTGTTCCGCGCACCTACAAAAGGTGCAAAGGAATTTTTCATACAGGCAAGAGACTTCTACGGCGGACGACTTGTCACCTATTTTATAGAGGAAATAATTATCCTCATCTTTGTGACAATACTTCACCTCAATGAGGATCTGGTGAAAATATCCGCCCAGTTCGTGGTGCTTGTGCTGAATTATGTTATAAGTAAACTTTTCGTGTTCAGAAAAAAAGATGCCTCCGAGCCTGAAAAGAATACCCCCGACTCGAGATCGTAAAAGGAGAGACCGCTATGTTTTCAAGGATAAATACCCTGGGTCTTGTGGGACTTAACGCTTTTCCCGTCTTTGCGGAAATAGAAGCAAGCTCCGGACTGCCGTCTTTCGATATCGTGGGTCTGGCTGACGTCTCTGTCAGAGAAAGCAGAGAAAGAATAAGATCCGCTTTCAGAACTTCCGGCATACAGTTCCCGTCGGCTAAGATCATGGTGAATCTGGCTCCTGCCGATATGAAAAAAAGCGGCTCAGTCCACGACCTGGGTATCTCTGTTGCACTGCTTTGCGTAAACGGCGCAGCCGATCAGGAAAAATTGAAAAATTCAGCCTTTATCGGCGAAGTCGCCCTCAATGGCGAAATAAGAGGCGTGAACGGCGTCCTGCCAATGACTATTACAGCCCTTAAACAAGGCATAACTGAAATATTCGTGCCGGAAAAGAACGGCAGCGAAGCTTCTGTGGTGAACGGAATGACCGTCTATCCGGTGAAAGACCTCTCCCAGCTGGTGGAACACCTCACCGGCAAGACCCCTATCCAGCCGGTAAGACCTTACGTTCCGGCTCAGACCGGCTACGATAACGACCTGGACTTCGCAGACGTCAAAGGTCAGGAATCGGCTAAGAAGGCTCTGGAGATAGCAGCCTGCGGCGGACATAATGTGCTTATGGTTGGAGCTCCCGGCTCTGGTAAAAGTATGCTTGCAAAACGTATGCCGTCTATCCTTCCGCCTATGACCTTCGCCGAGTCTATCGAAACTACTAATATCCACTCTATCTCAGGACTGCTTGACCCCGATACTCCGCTTATCACTAAACGCCCTTTCAGAAGCCCCCACCATACTATCTCTACTGCCGGACTTTCAGGCGGCGGCTCAGTCCCTAAACCGGGGGAGATATCCCTTGCACACAACGGCTTGCTTTTTCTGGACGAGCTGGCGGAATTTTCACGCCCTACTTTGGAAATACTCAGACAGCCCCTTGAGGATAGAAAAGTGACTATTTCCCGTGTTTCGGGAAGTATCACATACCCTTGCTCTATAATGCTCATCGCTGCTATGAACCCCTGCCCCTGCGGATATTTCGGCCACCCTACAAGAAAATGTATCTGCTCACGCAAACAGGTGGCAGGCTACCTTTCTAAGGTGTCAGGACCAATGCTGGATAGGTTCGACCTGCACGTTGAAGTTGCACCGGTGGAATTTGACGACCTTTCTTCTGAAAGAAAAGAGGAAAGCTCCGCCGCTATCAGGGAAAGGGTCATCAAAGCAAGAGAAATACAGCTCCAGCGGTTCAAGGGTACGGATATCACCTGCAACGCAAGAATAACTTCCGATATAATAAGAGAAGTCTGCCCGCTTACAGATTCGGCGGTGGAAATGATGAGAGGAGTTTTCGACCAGATGGGTCTTTCCGCAAGAGCATATGACAGGATACTGAAAGTTGCCAGAACAGTTGCGGATATGGATTCCAAACAGGTAATAGACAGAAAACATATCGCCCAGGCGGTGCAGTATAGAAGCCTGGACAGAAAGTATTGGTCAAACGACTGAACAACTATTTGTAGGAGGGATAAAATGGGTCTTTTGGGAAAATTATTAAAGAAAAAACACCCTGCCGACGCCGATTTTGAATATAACGGCACAAGGATAACACTGGATATGAGCAGCGCAGGGGTCAGGCTGAACGGCAAAATTCTGGACCTGCCGACTCAGATATCGGAACTGGTGGGAATAATTGGCAGAACAAAACGTATAAAGTCCAAGACCGGCATTGATTACCTGTGGGACGAACTGGGGATATTCTGCCGTACAACTGACGGCGAAACGGTAAAAACGTTCGGCGTTTACATAAGAGACGGCGAAAAAATGCCGCCGAATATCCCTCTCACGCCCTATGACGGAGAGTTTACCGTCAACGGAAACAACTGGCTCTCGGAGCTGGACAAAGGTGTGAAAAGCAATAAAGGCACGCTCCTTTCGCTGGAGGGCTACTCGATAAGAGGGCTTTACGCCTACTACGACGATTCGTCGCTTTATTCGCTGGTCGAGATCTCAGCAGTGTGAGCTGACTTCGGCTTGCCCACCAACTAAAGCAGGGGCGACCGCCTTTCGCTCACCTCCCGACCACGCAGCTTCGCTGCGGGTTTGCGGCGGCATCGCTGCCGCAAACCCGTGCGCAACGTCCGTTGCGCACGCCTGGGGAACGTACTACAGTTCCAATACCAGACCAAGGCAGGGAAACCAACTTTCACCCACCGACCGAAACCACAGCAAAGCTTCATCACCAAACTGGAGCAGGGAAACCCGACTACGCCCACCTCACGGCACGCAGCGAAGCTGCTTGTGTGTGCGGCGGCGTTGCCACCGCAAGTCTGTGCGCAACGTCCGTTGCGCACAGAAAACACCATCCACACACAGTTTGTAAATTTTGCACAACTGCCGGCGCACACGGACTGGAATTTTGTGCATTGCGCCGAATTTTCCGTTTCCCCTTGACATACCGCCAACTCTGTGCTATTATTTGTTACAGCAATTCATACTTTTCATATATGAATACAATAAAAATGGAGCGTGAGTTTATGGGAGACCAGAAAAAATACTTCCGAATGTATCGGCGATGTTGAATATCATGCGAAAAATCACTGTTTTAATTAATTTAAATCGAAAGGAAAGATAGATCATGGCGATCATTGATAGAAAAAATCTGAAGTTTGAGACCAGGCAGATACACGCCGGTCAGGAAAAGGCTGACCCCACCACCGGGGCAAGGGCTGTGCCCATTTACCAGACGACCGCTTACGTTTTTAACGATTCCGCCCACGCTGCGGCTCGTTTCGGGCTTGCGGACGCCGGAAATATTTACGGCAGACTGACAAATTCCACCCAGGACGTTTTTGAGCAGAGAATGGCTGCCCTGGAGGGCGGTGTTGCGGCTCTTGGCGTGGCTTCCGGTGCGGCGGCAATTACTTACACTCTTGAAAATCTTGCCCATGCAGGCGATAATATAGTTTCTCAAAAAACTATTTACGGCGGAACTTATAACCTGCTTGCCCATACTCTTCCTCAATATGGAATATCCACGACTTTCGTTAATATCCACGATCTGGAAGAAGTAAAAGCCGCCATCAGACCTGACACCAAGGCGATATTTGTAGAGACCCTGGGAAACCCCAACAGTGACATTGCAGACATAGACTCCCTGGCTGAAATAGCCCACCAGAACTCCATTCCGCTGGTTATCGACAACACCTTCGGCACGCCCTATCTGATAAGACCTATAGAGCACGGCGCAGACATAGTCGTTCACTCAGCAACTAAATTCATCGGCGGCCACGGTACAACTCTCGGCGGAGTGATAGTTGACAGCGGAAAATTTGATTGGGAAGCAAGCGGAAAATTCTCGTCTCTGACAGAACCCGACCCCAGCTACCACGGCATTTCCTTTACAAAAGCGGTAGGAGCGGCGGCGTTTGTTACAAAGATCCGTGCTATACTCCTGCGTGATACGGGAGCTGCCATTTCGCCGTTTAATGCGTTCCTGCTCCTGCAAGGACTTGAGACCCTTTCCCTCCGTGTTGAACGGCACGTTGAGAACGCTCTCAAAGTCGTTGACTACCTAAAGTCTCACCCCAAGGTAGAAAGGGTGAACCACCCCTCTCTGCCGGAACACCCTGACCACGCCCTGTACGAAAAGTTTTTCCCCAACGGCGCAGGCTCGATATTCACCTTTGATGTAAAAGGCGGCTCAGAGCAGGCGAAGAAGTTCATTGACAGCTTACAGATCTTTTCTCTGCTGGCAAACGTTGCAGACGTGAAGTCTCTGGTGATACACCCTGCCAGCACAACTCACTCCCAGCTGACGGAAGAAGAACTGCTTGACCAGGGCATCAGACCCAGCACCGTAAGGCTCTCCATCGGCACGGAACACATCGACGACCTTATCTTCGACCTTGAAGAAGCTTTCAAAGCTATCTGATCAGACCTCCACAGCAGGCGGACGCCGCATGTAATGACCGCACTAAGCGGAAAATAACAAAAAAACGCAGCCTGAGGGAGACCAAAGACTGCGTTTTGTAATTGCTGAAGGTTGACAATCGGAAAATATCGTGCTATATTTATTTCGGAAAGTTAATTAATGCGAAAGGGGATATCAATGTGAAAAATCTGCTGTTTGAACCTGAACAGTGGTGGCTCGATGAGAAAATATCGTCTGGTAAAGGTAAGATAGTAAAGATAGCCGGCTTCGATGGAAAGGAAACTTCCGCCTGGCAGATAGCCGACTGGGATTGGAGCTTTACTGCACTCCGTGCCGAAATGCAGCTCGAACCAAATACCGAGTATATCTTCGACTTCTGGCTCAATGGCGGCGAAAATAAAAACGGCGACGAGACCTGCGGCCTTGAGATCTGGTTCGGCGACGACTGGGACGGCAGACTTGTCTTTAAACTTAACCGTAACTATTTGCTGCCGGCTCTGGTCAAAAACGGCTGGTATCTGTTCGCTGTGCCGTTCAGGACCCCCGACGATGCAAAAACTACCCTCCGATTTAACGCTATGGGAGCTGTGACGACTTTAGCTCACGCCGCACCTGTCTGCGAGTATGAGTATGTCACAGGCGATAATCTTTCGCCCGACGCCCCCTATAGACCTAACGTAGTGTTTGAAAACGGCTATCCCCCTGATGAGGATAACTGCGTCCAGATAAAATTGTTCGGCAAAAACTTTAAAGCTACCGAAAGATCGGTCAAACGCTCCGCTAAAGTGGCTGGCGGCGTGATGGCAGCCCTCCTGCTGATAGCAGGGATCTTTAAGTTCAAAAAGAATAAGAAAAAATGAAAAATTCAAAAAATCCCCCCGGAACTCTCAGAGTACCGAGGGATTTTTGCTTTTGTATAGCAGTGGATAGACGAACACAAGTCGGTTTTTGCAAGCGTATTTCCGCCAATACGTCGTTGCCAGCCCTTGCTATACGAGGTCTCCCCCAGTGGGGAGGAGTCAGCGAAGCTGACAGAGGTTGACCGACAGACCAGTATGCCTGCGGTCTGCCGCCTGTTCTTGACGAAAAACTGCTTTTCACCTCACGGCGAGGGAATTTTACTGTTCTCCCGAACTTTCAGCCGTCCTGTGCTTTAGTAAACGTAAGGTCTTTAACCTGTGCAGCTTCCTGTAACACTTCTCCGCAAAACCTACCAGCTTCTTCTTGAAATGCGAAAACGTGTAGAAAAATTCTCCGGCGTATGTGACAACTTCACCGTTGAAGCCTTTCTTGAACTTGTATACGCCGTAATTGGGGTGAGTCTCGTCTTTGTAAAAAGGTATCCCCTGAAAATCGTAAATGAAATTTCCCCCTGAGATAGCCCACTGTATCATAGTCCACTGCATGAGGTAATTCGGGTATGTGTTGCGGTGATGGTTCGCCGAAGCCCCGTAAACATAACAGGTCTTGCCGGCGTATTGAGTGGTCACCGCACCTGAGACCGGTATCGGCTCCTGCCCCTCTTCCTCATAGTAACATACAAACAGCCGACAGTGCTTTTCACCCAGCGCATCGAGCATTTTCGCAAAATATTCTTTAGACCGAATGGAAAATCCGTCACGCTTGCCCGTTTCTATCATCATGGGGTAAAAATCATCAAGAGCTTCTTTCCCGCAGGCACGGCAAACTACACCTTTCCTCGAAGCTTTCCTTATCCTGTTGCGCCAGTCGGACTTGAAAGTCTGCATGACTTCTTCCTCAGTCTTGCCCTCGATGTTTCGCAGCATATAATTGTTTCTTGCCTGTATGGTGGAAAGCTCCGGCGCATCGTCAATGTGAGAAAATCCCAGACTTCTCATAAGTTCGGTAATGTCTGTCTCTTTTTCCTCAAAACACGGATCCCACATAAATTCATAGGACTTGTATTTTTTTGCAAGAGCCTTGACTCCGGACAGCAGGTCAGCAAGTACCTCCTTGTCCCTGTAATCGCAGACCGGACCGTGGGGAGCGTAAAGAAAAGTGCAGCCGAGAATAGGGATCTTTTTGATAAGCACCAGACAAGTGCCCCTGATCTTTCCGCTGCCGTCTCTAGAGATAACGGCGTCCCAACCCCAGTTGTCCTTGACATTTACCCACCTTAGCGACTGCATGAAAACGCCGTTTTTGTGGGTGGAAGCAAACTCTTCAAACTCCCTGCAAAGCTCTTTGTTGTTCTTGTCTATAAGTTCCATGCGATCAATCCTTGTCGTAAATATTTAAAAATAGTATACCACAACCGCACCGCCCTGTCAACGCCGCCAGCCAAAGCTTTTTCAGAATGTAAAAGGAAACATTGCGCCGCCGCAAACACCACCATGTCCAGCAGGAACACCGCCCCTTGTATCTCAAACAACAGGAAAAATGTATGTATATGAAACACAAACAGTTTTTTACATGGAAATTTGTGCAAAATGCTGTAAAAATTTTATTGACAAAATTTGATAATAGTGCTACAATTAAATTACAAATTAAATTTAAGGAGGAAAAAATCATGAAAAAGATTTTCAAGAAGCTAACGGCAATAATGGCAGCGGTGGTAATTTCTGCGGCGGCAAGCCTGAGTGCAGGGGCGGTGACTACATATGATATGAGTTACAATCTGCACAACACTCCGGGCGCTCCCTCGTCTGCTAATGTGACGGAAAAGAAGGAAAGTCGTTTAATGAGCGGACTGTTATCATCGGAAGCAATAACGTTTGTTAATGATATTTCTTTATACAAGGGAGGTACGGTAACAGTCAATTTTTCCTATTACGACAGTAAGACGAACGCAAGCACTACCGTTTCTATGACACAAGCATCATCAGGCAGAAGGACTGTTACTAGAAACAACTTGAATATAAATCTGAGCAGGTCAGTGACTCTTTTGGTGACGCTTTCAACATCATCAACTTCGTACACAGCTGCCTCAGGCACTGTTGTTATTGTGTGATAGTGAATTAGTGGTGAATGATTATGAAGAAACAGTTGGTCGCAGCAACGATCCCGTTTTTACTAAGTTCGATCCTTTTCACATCTTGCCGTTTCCAGGATAATGCGCGGCGTACACAAATGCCGACAAAAGACGTGGATAAAGTCTCTGTCGGTGAAGCGTTCAAAGATGCGGACAGCGTTCTCGGAAAAACTATCGGCGGACTGACTTTGCCGGAAAATATAGATATTCCTGAATACGATGGGTTATACAAAATAACCCTTGTTCTTAACCGTGCATATGGTGATGTCGGCGATGTGGAAGCGAAAGCAAAAGAATGTTTCAAATATATTTATGGCAATAACTACAAGGAATCACAGGTGACCTATGAATGGGATGAAAACTTAAACCTTGACTGTTATTACTATAATAGAAAAGAAAATTTAAGTGAAAAAAAACAAGTACTTCCGGAAGCGTCATATATGTGGGGAACGTTTGATTATTGGGCAGGCACAGTAAGCGATCCAAGGAGTTTACCGGAGAAGGCAAATTTCATAAATAGGACCAAGATCAAAGATGATACGATGGATAAAACTGTGAAAATAGGAGATGATGACGTAAAAATCTCAGACTTGGTAAAGCGGCAGGAGGAGATACTGGACGTTTGCAGTGACGATAAGATCGACAAAGACCTGGAGGTGATCCCAGTTTGTGTGATCGAATATAACGATGAATATGTAGGCAAAAGCGTACAGGTCGAATATGGAATGAGTTATAAAGGTCTGACGTTTGATTATCAACAGTCGCCGTATTCAGAAGATAAAGACGATACAACGATATGGTATAGGCATTCATATATAAATACATTTTTTGATAAATGGGGGATAAAATCTTGCGAATATGACCCAGTAGGTGATAAGATCCAAGATGTAGAGAAATGTGATGAGATCATTTCACTTGGCGAAGCTGTGGATATCCTGAAAAACGAACTGTCTCCGACGCTGGAATTTAATATTACGGATATACAACTGCGCTATAGCTGCAAAAACGTGCAAAAGAAAATAGAAGGAGGTAACGAAGATCCTGATAACTTAGAGACAGAACTCGAAGAGTTCAAAAAGCCGGCAGTTTTCACGCCCACATGGTGCTTTATCTGTGGAAACGAGGGAGTGTTTGATGACTATTACATTCTGCGGGTAGACGCCACCACCGGCGAGATCACCCTCGATGCAGATTTCAACACCCTCCAGGCTCTGGGCGTACAAAACCACTAAAAAATTTCACATTCCGCAATTAAGCCAATTAAGCCTATTCCGCCCACCGTCCGGTGGGCGGTTTTTGTGATGGAGAGTCCTGCGGCAAAGCGTGGTAAGCCACAGCAAACACCAACCCAGCCGGAAACAC
>CANRLY010000063.1 GCA_947631585.1 uncultured Clostridia bacterium | reverse complement strand
GACGGATACTTCCCATAAGATAAGACACGGACTTTCCCAAAGTTATATGCTGGGAAAATGTACCACAGCTACAGTCCAGTACATATGCGACGGCGTTGCGCTGGTGGGAAACGTTGCCACTATCCCGGAGGAAAGAGGTAGATTCCACGCAAGGAAGCTGCTTTACTGGATAGGTGAAAAACTTGATAAACAAGGGCTTTGCGTGAAACTTTTTGCCAGAAATAACCGGGTATCATACTATGATGAGATAGGCTTTAAAGAAAATTCAGCCGATATAGTGTTTGAAAGGAAAAATGAAATTGGATAATTTGTTTGGGATAGACGGCAGACTGCTGGAACTTGCTGAAAAGACTGAAAGATCCTGCCGTGAAGAGTTTGATGAGATAGAGTCAGTGAGCAGTTTTAACGGTCAAAAGGTGCTGAAAGCGTTCATAGACAACAGAGTCAGTGAGGGCTGTCTTAAAGGCACGACCGGCTACGGCTATGGCGATATCGGCAGAGACACGCTGGACAAGGTGTTTGCTCAGGCTTTTGGCGGACAAGACGCATTGGTGAGGCATACTTTCGTGAACGGCACTCATGCGCTGTCCACTGCGCTCTTTGGGGTGCTGCGAAGCGGTGACAAGCTGGTTTCCATTACAGGTAAACCTTACGACACGCTGGAAGAGGTCATAGGGATAAGAGGTGTAAAGGGAAATGGCAGTCTTGCTGATTTTGGAATTAAATACTGTCAAGTTGATCTGCTTGACAGCGGCGAGCCGGACTTTGAACGCATAAAGGAAATGTCAAAAGGCGCAAAAGTTGCCTATATCCAAAGGTCCAGGGGTTATTCGCTGAGACCGTCGCTTTCGGTAGAAACTATCGGTAAAATGGCAGCCGCAGCAAAAAGCGCCAAGCCTGATATTATTGTTATGGTGGATAATTGCTATGGCGAATTTGTGGAAAGGCAAGAGCCTTTACAAGTTGGGGCTGACCTTATCATTGGTTCGCTTATTAAGAATCCCGGCGGAGGTATAGCTCCTACCGGCGGTTATATTGCCGGCAGAAAAGACCTTGTGGAGCATTGTGCCGACAGGCTCACCTGCGTGGGACTTGGCAAGGAAGTTGGCTGCTCATTGGAAAGCAACAGGGAAATGTACCTGGGATTTTTCATGGCTCCGGAAGTTGTCGCAAACGCATTAAAGACATCGGTCTTTGCCTGTAAGCTGTTTGAGCAGCTGGGTTTCAGGACTTTTCCTGCTGCCGGCGAAAAAAGGACGGACATCATTGCTTCCGTCTGCCTTGAAAACGAGGAGAACCTGACGGCTTTCTGCCGAGGAATACAAAAAGGCTCACCGGTTGACAGCTATGTTGTTCCCGAAGCCTGGGAAATGCCCGGTTACGACAGCAAGGTCATCATGGCTGCCGGTGCGTTTACTATGGGGGCTTCTATCGAACTTTCAGCCGACGCACCTATAAGAGAACCTTTTGCGGTGTGGCTCCAGGGCGGACTTACATATCCGTCGGGAAAAACAGGAATTATCCTTGCGGCGCAGGAAATGCTTGCCCAGGGTCTGATAAAATTATAAGTAAGGAGGGTCATTATGTCGGAAATATATACCATTCCACTAAGTGAGATAATCAAGGAATTTGACCTGGAGGTCTTGTACACTCCGGCTGAACCGGAGACTATCCTTATCAACGATAACGATGTCAACCGTCCGGGACTTCAGCTTATGGGATTCTATGAATACTTCAACGCTGAACGTATCCAGATCTGCGGAAATATGGAATTTGCTTATATGGCTTCGCTTGATCCAGATGTAAGACGTGCAAGGATAGATGCGCTTTTTGCCACAAAGATACCTCTTCTTGTGGTGGCAAGGGGACACGAGATCTATCCTGAGATGATGTCGATAGCAGAAAAATACGGCGTGCCTCTGCTCAGGACGCCTCGTTCCACCGGTGAATTTATCGCCGCTCTTATCGCTTTTCTGCACCTTAAACTTGCTCCCAGGATAACCCGCCACGGCGTTCTTATCGAAGTTTACGGCGAGGGCGTTCTGATAGTTGGAGAAAGTGGAGTCGGAAAGTCGGAAACAGCTATCGAACTGGTCAAGAGAGGTCACAGGCTCGTGGCGGACGATGCGGTCGAGATAAAGAAAGTTTCCGATATAAGTCTTGTAGGTTCTTCGCCGGATAATATCAGACATTTTCTGGAACTTCGAGGTATCGGCATAATCAATACCCGCAGGCTGTTCGGAGTCAGCGCTGTTAAAGTTTCCGAGAAGATAGACCTTATAATCGAACTGGAAAACTGGAACAGCGAAAAGGTTTATGACCGCATGGGCGTGGACAACGAATTTACTTCGATTCTCGGCGTGAAGATACCAAGCGTTACCATACCTATCAAACCCGGCAGAAATCTGTCCATAATCATAGAAGTTGCCGCTATAAACAACCGTCAGAAGAAAATGGGCTATAACGCTGCGGAAGAACTTCTTCAGAATCTGGGTCTCCAGATGGACAAGAAGGACAATATCAAGGTGTGGGACGAGATCTGATACTCCGGCTCGTCTGTACCTTTACTGCGGAATTTTACTATGATCCTTTTAACATATATCCGGCTGATGAGGCATATGTTTACACAGATATCACAAGGTCAGTTCGGGTATGTGAAAAATGTGCGTTTGCGAGGTCATAATGATGTCAGATAATTTAAGAGAATTGCTGGAACTTGCCGCCCGTCTTGGCTGTGAGACTTTGACAGATGAACCGCTCAGCCTGCATACTACTTTCAGGATAGGCGGCAACTGCAATGCAATGATAATGCCGAAAGACGCCGATTCCTGCCTGGCGTTGATGCAGGCGGCACGGTCGCTGGAAGTGAGATATACGGTCATTGGGAACGGTTCTAATCTGCTGTGCGATGACCGTGGATATAACGGAGCTGTGTTCCTGATAGGCAAAGCAATGGGAGAAATGTCTGTTACAGACGGCGAGTTCATACGGGTAGGCTCAGGCGCAGGACTGTCAAAACTCAGCGCATTTGCCTGCGAACACTGCCTTTCGGGGGCGGAGTTCGCCTACGGGATACCCGGCAGCGTTGGCGGTGCGGTCTATATGAACGCAGGAGCTTACGGCGGAGAGATAAAAGATATTATCATTAGCTGCGAAGCTGTTTCGGAAGCCGGAGGGAAATTTACCGTGCCTGTGGAAAAGATGGAACTTTCATATAGGAACAGCGTTTTCCAGTCTATGGAAAATATCATTATCACGTCGGCGCTGTTCAGGCTTAAAAAAGGCATCAAGGACGAGATATCAGCCAGAATGAAAGAACTTGCCGCAAAGAGAAAAGAAAAACAGCCGATAGAATTTCCCAGCGCAGGTTCCGCCTTTAAGCGCCCGACAGGACAGTTTGCCGGAAAACTTATCCAAGACAGCGGACTCAGCGGCTGCACCGTCGGAGGGGCGCAGGTCTCCGAAAAGCATTGCGGCTTCATTATTAATAAAGGAAACGCAACGGCTGATGACGTTAAAAAACTTGTCAGCCATATTCAGAAAACAGTCATGGAGAAAACAGGATTTAAGCTCGAAAGCGAGATCAGGTTCCTGGAGTATTGATAAAGGAGATGTTTGTTATGCAGTTTGTCATTGTAACGGGAATGTCCGGAAGCGGCAAATCCAGCGCTGTCAATGTTCTGGAAGATATCGGATATTATTGCATAGATAATATGCCGCCGGAGCTTATTCCGAAATTTGCTAATATCTGTACCAAATCAGACGGAAAAATAACAAAGGTCGCCTTTGTGGTAGATATCCGTGGAGGAGATTTTTTTCTGAAACTTACGGATACTATCAAAGAACTTAAAGCTGAAAAGCTAAGTCTGAAAATACTGTTCCTTGACTCCAGCGATGACGTTATAGTAAGGCGTTACAAGGAGACAAGGCGCAAGCACCCCCTCGATGAGATATCTTACGGCAACATAAGACAAGCAGTTGCCAGCGAGAGAGAAATGCTTTCGGGAATAAAGGAATATGCAGATTACTACATTGATACTTCTTTTAATTCCATAGGACAGTTCAAACAGCGTATCTATGATATTTTTCTGGAAGATAACGACGATTTCATGCATATAGACGTGGTGTCCTTCGGATTCAAATACGGAAATTATATCGAAGCGGACCTTATGTTTGACGTAAGATGTCTGCCAAATCCGTTCTATGTGCCTGAACTGAAAAACAAAACCGGTCTGCAAAAAGAAGTGTCAGACTATGTAATGCAGTTTGACGATGCAAAGCTTCTGCTGAAAAAGCTTACAGATCTGCTGGATTTTCTTATACCCCTTTATAAAAAGGAAGGAAAGTCCCAGCTGGTCATCGGGTTTGGCTGCACCGGCGGAAAACACCGCTCGGTCACTTTTGCGGAAGCTGTCGCCAAGTATCTTGAAGATGAAAAACTGAAAATCAGGGTAACTCACAGAGACATTGATAAACACTGACCTTGAGGAATAACATATGGAGTCGTTTTCTTTTCGTGCAAAAAATGAAATAACCGCCGGAGTAAATTCGGCTGCTAAAGCCGACGCCTGCCTGCTTGGGATATTGTATACCTGCAAGGCTTTTAACAACGGCGGTATACAGTTTGTAACTGAAAATCCTGCGACCTGTGAATTTTTTGTAAAATGTATAGACCGCATATGCGGCAAGGGACACATAAATATTGTCGAGGGCAAAAGGTCAGCTTCGTCCGTGTATAATATTTTTGCTGATGCTCAGGCATTTTGCAGTTTAACAGAGTATTTCAGGCTGCCGGAGGATCTTGCGGAAAACGGCTATAAGAACGCTGTCGTTCCTAAGAAAAAACTGCTTCCGTATTTTTTCGGCGGGGTATTTATTTCATGCGGAAGCCTCAGCGACCCTAACAAAGATTACCACATGGAGTTCGTTTTTCAGAATATGGATATATGTAATTTTCTGGGACTGATACTTATTGACAATTACGGCATAGTTCCCAAGCAGACCGAAAGAAAAGGTCAGCAGGTGGTCTATATAAAGGAAAGCGAGAATATTGAAGATATGCTTACCCTGATGGGGGCGCAGAGCTGTTCGCTGGAGATCATGAACATCAAGATATTCAAGGATATCCGCAATAAGGTGAACAGAGCGGTCAACTGTGACAATGCAAATATAGAAAAAACTCTCAGAGCGGCAAAAAAGCAGATAGCCGACATAGAACTGATCGAGCAGACTGTAGGTCTGGAGCAGCTGCCGGACGAGTTAAGAGAGATAGCGGAGCTAAGACTTGAAAATCCCGATCTTAACCTGAAAGAGCTGGGCGCTGCCCTCAGCAGACCGGTGTCCAGGTCGGGAGCTAACCACCGTCTGGCAAGAATTGCCGAGATAGCTGATAAGATAAGAAAACAAGGAAGCTGAAAGGATACTTTCCATGGAAAACAAAGGTTTTGTCCATCTTCATGTCCATACTGATTATTCTTTGCTGGACGGCGCTTGCAGGATAAAACAACTGGTGACAAAAGTCCGGGAGATGGGGCAAACTGCCGTTGCAGTAACAGACCACGGCAATATGTATGCAGCAGTAAAATTCTATAACGAATGTAAAGCTCAGGGCATTAAACCTATTATAGGCTGCGAAGTGTATGTAGCTCCCAGAAGCAGGTTCGACAAGACCCCTAAGCTTGATGCCCACCCGTATCATCTTATATTGCTTTGTAAGAACGAGACAGGTTACAGAAACCTGATAAAATTAGTGTCTGTCGGATATGCCGAGGGATTTTATTCAAAACCGAGAGTTGATATAGACTGCCTGAGAAAATACTCTGACGGTCTTATCTGTCTGTCCGCCTGCCTTGCAGGAGAAGTTCAGAGAAAACTTTCAGAGGATAATTACGCAGGCGCAAAGGAAACTGCGCTGCTGTATAATTCCATATTCGGGCAGGGCAACTATTATATAGAAGTCCAGAATCACCTTTTTGAAGATCAGCAAAGGATACTTCCTCTGCAATACAGACTTTCCAGAGAAACAGGTATACCTCTTGCTGCAACGAACGATGCCCACTATATAAACAGAGAAGATTCCAGGCTTCAGCATATAATGATGTGTATTTCCACAGGAACGACCATTTCCGATCCCAAATCTCTGGAATTTCCCACTGACGAGTTTTATATTAAGTCGGAAGCGGAGATGCTTGAACTGTTCAGAAACCACGAGGAGGCGGTTTATAACACTGCCGAAATAGCAGAGCGGTGCAATTTTGAATTTGAATTTGGCAAGCTGAAACTTCCGGCGTTTCATATTGACGGCGTGAACGATAATGTTAAGTTTTTCAGGGAAATGTGCTTTGACGGCTTGAAGAAAATGTACGGAGAACCAACTAAAGAGGCATATGACAGACTGGAATATGAACTGAACGTTATCATAAGCATGGGTTATACCGATTATTACCTTATCGTGTGGGATTTTATAAATTATGCAAGAAAAAACGGCATACCGGTAGGTCCGGGAAGAGGCTCAGGCGCAGGCAGCCTTTGCGCCTACTGCATAGGGATAACCCGTGTTGACCCGCTGAAATACAACCTGCTGTTTGAAAGATTCCTGAATCCGGAAAGGGTAAGTATGCCGGATTTTGATATTGATTTTTGCGTTGACAGGCGGCAGGAAGTTATAGATTACGTTACCGGAAAATACGGAGAGGATCATGTTTCTCAGATAGTCACTTTTGGAACTCTTAAAGCAAGAGCGGCAGTCAGGGACGTTGCAAGAGCTATGGGACTGCCGTATCAGCTTGCGGATACAGTCGCTAAAATGATACCTCGGTCTTTGAATATTACTATCAGTCAGGCGCTGGAGCAGACTCCTGAGCTGAGACAGCTGCGTGCTGAGGACGAGAGAGTCAGGGAACTGCTTGAAACTGCGGAAAAGGCTGAGGGCATGGTGCGAAACAGTTCTACCCACCCGGCAGGGGTGGTCATTACCCAAGACCCGGTTAATTTTTATGCGCCTTTGCAGAAAAACGACGGTCAGACCGTTATTCAGTATGAAAAAAACGATATAGAAATGCTGGGACTTGTTAAGATAGATCTTCTCGGGCTGAGAAACCTGACGGTCATAAGCAATTGCGAGAAGCTCATCAGAAAAAACGGTATAGATATCAGCGTTGACAATATCTCATACGATGACCCGGAAGTTTACAAAATGCTCTCTGCCGGCGATACTTACGGTGTGTTTCAGTTTGAAAGCGCAGGCATGACTTCGGTGATAATGCGGCTCCAGCCAGCCGGACTGGAGGATCTTATCGCAGTTATCGCTCTTTACCGACCAGGACCGATGGATTCCATACCCACATATATCCGCAACAGGCATAATCCCCAGCTGGTGACCTATAAAACGCCGCTGTTCAAAGATATACTCAATGTAACATACGGCTGTATCGTGTATCAGGAACAGGTCATGCAGATATTCAGAACGCTTGCCGGATATTCCTACGGCAGAGCGGACGTTGTGAGAAGAGCTATGACGAAGAAAAAGCTCTCCGCCCTTGAAAGCGAGCGCAAAGCCTTTATTTACGGGGACAAAAACGCCGATGGCAGCGTGAACTGCTGCGGCGCATTGGCAAACGGCATTTCTGAAAAGCTGGCAAATGAACTTTTTGACGATATGATATCCTTTGCTTCCTATGCGTTCAATAAGTCTCATGCGGCGGCTTATTCAATGATTTCTTACCAGACGGCATATTTGAAGTGTTATTATCCGAAAGAATATATGGCTGCGCTCATGACTTCGGTCGAAGGCACAGACAAGCTTATCGAATATTGTTATAATTGCGAAAAAAGCGGCATCAAAATGTTAAACGTTGATATAAACAGATCTGAGGAGGGCTTTTCAGTTGAGGAGGACGGCATAAGATTCGCTCTTATCGCAGTGAAGTCCCTTGGCAGGTCGGCTATCAGAAATATCATAGCCGAACGCAGAGAACACGGAAAATTTAAAAATCTGTCAGGCTTTTGTAAAAGATGCGCTTCTAAGGAGATAAACTCAAGGGCGGTAGAATCGCTTATAAAAAGCGGAGCATTTGATAGTTTCCCTGAAAACCGCCGTCAGATGATGCAGAATTACGAATCTATGCTTAACGATTCAGTTCAGTCAGCAAGAGCGGAACTGGACGGTCAGATGGATATGTTCGGCGGAGTTGATGTGGGGTCGTCTGAATACAGACCAGTTCCGTATGCCGAGGAATACGACCCGGCGACCTTGCTGAAATTTGAAAAAGAAGCGCTGGGTATGTACGTTTCAGGTCACCCGCTGCATGAATATAAGTGTCTTTCTATCGCAAGCGGTCACGAAAAGCTGTCTAATCTGCTGGAACAGGACAAGGACGACAATTATATAGTAAAAGACAATGAAAGCATATCGTTTCTTGGCATGATGAACTCAAAAAAGCTGTTTACTGCCAAAAACGGCGCAAGAATGGCATTTACAGTGTTCGAGGACGATACCGCCTCGGCGGAAGTGATCGTTTTCCCGAACCTGTTTGAGACCTATGCGGCTCGTCTGGTGGCGGACGCAGTTTTCGAGATAAAAGGTCATATAAGCGTAAAAGACGAAGAAACGCCAAAAGTCATTGCAGACTCAATACTTCCCGTTGAAGATTTCCTGAGAAATAAAAGCAAGGGGACTCTTTATATAAGGATAGGCTCAGGGGATAAAGACAAGGTCGCTCAGATAAAAGAACTTTTCGGCGGTAAAAGCGGCAGCGGAAAACTCATCTGTTATTTGCAGGATCTGGGAAAGCCCGTCGCTCTCAAAGACCTGAAGTCTATAGAAATATGTGAAGCTTCGGTAAGAGACCTTATGAATATATGCGGAGAAAGCAATGTGGCTTTTTCAATGAAACAGGGAGGTGACCATTCTGGAAAGGATAGAATATGAAGTTATAAGGATAGACGGCGATTACGCCCATCTGAAAAACAAGTCGAACGGTGAAGAGATACTTGTGGCAATGGCTCTTCTTCCGGAGGAAACCGACGAGGGCAGGACTTTGATATGGGAAAATTTCACCTATACTGCTGTCTAAGATGAAAATTCTGTGATAGCAGTGGAAATTTTCAGAAATGTGTGTTATAATACTCTTTGTCGGTAAAATTTTTATAAAGGAGATGTTTATATGTCGGTGGAATATACAAGAGAAGTTATCGGTGACGGCATTGCTCTTACAGTGCTGAAAGACAAGAAGTTCAAGACCAATATGGTAACTGTCAAACTGCTTGCGGAACTTGACGAGAAAACAGCGGCTTCTTATGCTCTGATCGCACCTGTGCTTGTTTCCTGCAATGAAAAATACCCCACTAGAACGGAGTTTACGGTACGTCAGGGCGAACTCTACGATGCGAACATAAGTTCTTCTGTAAGAAAATATGCCGATATGTATATTTTGAGCTTTAATGCAAGCTGCATAAAAGACGCTTACGCACTTGACGGCGAGAAATTAACAGAAGAAGTGGTGGGAGCGCTGCTTGACTGCCTTTTCCACCCTGTGATAGAAAACGGCGGATTTGCTTCTAAAGAATTTGAACTCTGCAAGAAAGATCTGCTGGATTCTATAGATTCGCTGATAAACGACAAAGGCGCATATTGTGTCCATAAGGCGTTCGATAAAGTCTTTGAGGGGGAGGCGTACAGCGTTTATACTACCGGCACCAGAGAAGCTGTAGAGGCGCTTGGGCCCGTATCGCTGTATAAGGATCTTCAAAAATTGCTCAGGACCGCTCAGATCGAAATAATGGTCGGCGGAGGCGGAGACAGCGAACTTGTTCCGGTGGTTGAGATGTTGAAAAAAGCGTTCACGTCTATTGAAAGAGACAGACCTGTTCAGCTGAAACTTGTTTCTTACAGTCCGCTGAAAGCTGAATGTGCCTACGTCAGCGAGAGCATGGACGTCAATCAGTGCAAAATGCTTATTGCCTACAAAAGCAGCTATGAGAACAGTATGGCAGCCAGAGTCATGTCGGCAATGTTCGGCGGAACGGCATTTTCAAAGCTCTTTTTGAACATAAGAGAAAAGATGAGCTTGTGCTATTACTGCAATTCAAGGATCGTTGACGGAAAGGGAACTCTTATCGTTGAAAGCGGAGTTGACAAGAAAAATATCAGTCTTGCACAGGAAGGCATAAAC
>CANRLY010000062.1 GCA_947631585.1 uncultured Clostridia bacterium | reverse complement strand
ATTGCCGATTTTATACTGGGCATAAGCTGACAAAGTTGTTTCTATTTAATGAATTTAAATTTTTGTGAATAATTTTATGTATATTTTGTAAACTATATTGCTTTGTTTGTTATTTTGTGTAATAATTATGTATATAAATGACAACTTTAGCAGGCTTCCCACGCCGGGAAGATAAGTGTTCTGTCAACGAGAATGTTTTGAGGTAAGGTGATTAGATGATCTGCGGATACAAGATCGCTGCTCTGTGCATTTCAAGAGTAAATGAGGACAGCCATTTTAAATTTACACAAGCTCTTAACCGCAGCCTTGAAAAGCACGGGTACAGACTGTTCGTATTCAACACCTGCTCTGACCTTGTCAAAAATTCCCTCAGCGAATACGGCGAGTGCTATGTATTCGACCTGATAGACTACGATATAGTGGATACGGTGATAATAGACGTTGAAAGCCTTAAAAACAGCAGTGTTATAAACAACATAGTCAGCAAGGCGGTATCGAAAAACGTTCCCCGCATACTCATTGACGGAAACGACGACCGCTGCGTGAACATAAACTTCGATTATGAAAGCGGCTTTGAAGAGATAGTAAGGCACATGATAGAAGTCCACAAACCGGAAACGGTGCATTTTCTTTCGGGAATAGAGGGAAATTCTTTTACCGAGATGAGAAACAACATTTTCAGGAAAGTTGCTTCGGAAAACGGCTATGACGTGGACGACAGCATGATAAGTTATGGTCAGTTCTGGGCAGACCCGGCAAAATTGGCGGTAGAAAAGCTCATCAGGGAGGACAGAGTTCCCAGAGCAATAATTTGCGCCAATGACGTTATGGCGATAACCGCTTCTTCGGTATTGCAGCAAAACGGATACAAAGTTCCCGACGATGTGTTGATCTCAGGATTTGACGGCATTGACGAGATAAGGTATTCAAACCCGAACATAACTTCCTGCCACAACAGCTGGTCGGACATGGCGAATAAGATAGCCCAGCTGGCAGACGATCTGAACAGCGGCGTGAAATGCGAAAAGCATTATGTGGTAGGGTCGTCGCTGATAATGGCGCAGTCCTGCGGCTGTATGGACGTTCCCGTGGCGAGCGCATCGGATCTTCTTGCAAGGCTGAACAGTCACTTTGCCAAGTACATGGACGACGACATAAAGCTTTTTGAGATGTCGGCGAAAATGCACATTTGCAAGACCATAGAGCAAGCCAGCGGAGAGATACTGCTTCCTGACACGAACAACATAGTTTGTCTTATAAACGACGAATGTACCGACGAATCCATTCACCCTCTCACAAGGATAAAGAGCCGGGTGTTCAGCAGCAAGATGTTTGTGCTTTACGATTCCAGATACAATGACGAGTTCAAGCCTTACGGTTTTCCGCAAAAGCAGATAGTTCCAGGGCTGGAAAACATTTTCGCAACGGGATATCCGCTTATATTCTCAGCTTTGCATTATCTTGACATACCTTTGGGGTATATGTGTTATTACTTTATAGATTCGCAGGATTACTACTACAAGATAATCCAGATAACAAATTCCATCAGCAACGGAATAAGCGGACTTCGCAACATGAGGTATCAGTCTTACATCACCGGTCAGATAGAGGAAATGTACAAACTGGATTCTCTTACAGGAATGTACAACAGAAACGGTTTCAACAAAGAGTTCAGGAAGATAACCCAGAAGATGAGCAGGGTCGGCGGTTTCATAACTGTTATCTCTGCCGACCTGGACGGTCTGAAAACGATAAACGACAATTACGGTCATGAAGAGGGCGACAACGCCATTTCCGCAGTTGCCGCAGCGATACTTGCTTCCATGCCGCCTTCGGCTGTCTGCATGAGGTTCGGCGGCGACGAGATGGTGGCGGTAATTCCTGAAAAGTGCGACACCGAAGCCATAAAGGACTCTATACATTCGTATCTGGAAGCTCACAACAAGCGTGTAAACAAGCCATACAAGGTCTCCACCAGTCTCGGCATATACAGCTGCGAATGTTCACCAGGCAGCACGCTGGATTTTGAGAATCTTCTGAAAAATTCCGACAAGCTTTTATATCTTGACAAGGCTACAAGGAAGCTGAAAAAAGGTTAAAATTTTAAAGCAGTCCCGGACGCAGGCTCTGGGGCTGCTTTTTGGCTGGGAAGTTTTTTACTTTACAGGGCGCCCCACCGCAGGACGTCAGTCCGGAGCGGCTGTCAGCCGTTGGTCTGCTCTGAAGAGCTTGCGGTGCAGAAGTTCGTCCACAACAGTGCCAAGTATGGAAAGCAAAAACCACAGGAAAACAAACGGCAGGCAGATCTGCCCACGGTAGTTGAACGGCATATCGGAGTAGTCCCAGATGTTCAGGTGCATATTCAGGTTAAGTATCACGCCGGAGATAAGTTCCGAGGCGGTTATAAAAAAAGTTGTCAGCATAAGCGCAGCCGCCAGCGGAAAACCTTTTCTGCGGAAGCTGCCAAGTATGTCTATCACCAGCATACAGATACCTCCGACAAGTCCCATGGAAATATGCGTGTAACCCCTGGCTGCTATCTCTATCAGACCGTATGCCAACGCTCCCACCGCAAACACCGTCATATACCTGAGCAGCGCTCTGAATGTTCCCTGCGCAGTCTGCATAGCTTTTCATCTCCCTTTTTCAAACGTTCAAGTTTAATTTGTCCAGAAAGCCGCCCTTTTAAAACCTTTTGACCTATGTAATTTTTAACAAAAAAAGACCCGCTCCTTTTACAGAACGGGTCTTATGTACGTTATTTTCAGATGGAAATTATAAAGTTCACTATGCCAAACGAGAAGGATATAGGAATACAGAAAGCTGTTTTCTTATAAGAAACGTGTTCGTTGTCACGATAATCCTGGGGATCCAGATTCAGCTCAACTCCGAAATCGTTGGAAAGATTTACAGTGAACAGTCCGTTATGCAGATTCAAAAACTCTCCCACCGCAGCGTGAGTGTACTCGTCCACTTCAGAAAGCTCTTCATGGGCGAATCTTCCTGCAAATTTCACATACTGATATTTCTCAGCTTCCACACCGGTAACGCAGCTCAGGTTGCCGGAAACCGTCTGATAAACCATATAGTTCGCATCAAGATCCCTTATGATGCTTGCTTCCAGCGGTGTGAAATCATCGCCGATGAACCTGATTATATTCTTGAAAAGCAGATTCAGGTAAGCCGTATAGGTCTTGGCATTTTCGGCGGTTTCAAAATGATAAAATTCCGAAATCAGGTTTGAAAGCTTTGCGCTCTGGTCGTCTGAAATGTCGTCGTCAGACAGCGAATGTGAGGTCTTATACTCGTTTATCGCTTTTTCAAATTCGCTGTTGGTGAGAACGCCGTCGTTCACCAGAGTCTGACCAAGCAGCAGGTAATCGCTGGGCTGAACGGACAAAAGCTCGTCAAGCTGCTTTGATGTGATGAATCCCATCTCCACCGCCAGGTCGCCAAACCGCTTGTCCATAGTCGCCTGGGCATTATGCACCTGCTCTACCTGCTCGGCTGTCATATACTTTTCGTTGATGGCAAGAACTCCCAGTTTGAGACGGGTGTTCTTTTTCTCCTCAAGAGCCTTGGATAGCTGCTGTGCAGTCACCAGCCCTTCGTTAAGAAGGTAACTTCCAAAAAACTGTGAAAACATGGTCACTTCACTCCTTTTGCAACTATTTCAAGAATTTTGTGGATCTGCTCATTGGAAATAGGCTTTTGCAGAAATTCGTAAGCCCCTGCGCTCAGGGCTTCTTTCAGGTGGTTCTGAGTTCCCACCGACGACGCCATTACTATCTTGGCGTTCTTGTCAAAAGCGATTATCTCAGTCACAGCTTCTATACCTGTTTTCTTAGGCATAACGATATCCATGAACACTACGGTCGGCTTGAACTGTTTATAAAACTCCACAGCCTGGACACCGTCCGCAGCCTCATAGACCGCAGCTACCCCCAAAGACGAGATATAGTCTTTCAGCTTTTTTCTTACCAAGATCGAGTCGTCACAGATCATAACTGATATATTTGACAATGGCATTCTTCTAACTCCCCTTCAAAAAATATTACTCGCAATATAATTGTACCACAACCGTATACAAATTTCAAGTAAAATTTTATACATGATTTTCAGTAATATTGTACTAAAAACCCAGCTGTTATTTCTATTTATTTACTTTATTACTATAAAAAGTACACATTTTTGCTTATACTGCCGTCAGCTTTACCGGGAGACGTTTTCTTTCAGTGTGAGTTCCGCACTATTTAAATTTATAACACAATAAGCCACGTCGTCGAAGTCATACAGGGCGGTGAACTGCGCTATATCGGTATAGAACACTGCAAACTCGTCCTTATATTCTTTTCCGCTGCCATAGAGAGTTTCATCGGCGTTAAGGGTGACAAGCACTTTCTGACCCTGGGACAGTTCCTCGTCATAGTAGTATGCCGGAACATCGCAGACGGTCTCACCATCGTTGAGCAGCACCTTTGCCCTGCCGTTTTCAAGGCTTTCGATACTGCCGGAAAAGCTCATCTTGCCATCATTTCCAAGAGAAGATGCCCCTGCCGCAATGACACGGCCGGTGTCCGGATCAACTTCGTATTTGTCAAGGATACAGATATTATCCAGAAGCAAAGTTCCGCTGTTGAAGCGGTAGCCAGTAAACTCCACATTTTCCACCAGCTCCGGGAAATCCAGCTTATAGTAGTTATCCAGGTCGTTCAGGTCCACGGTTACCGGCGGAACAAACGGGCTGCTCAGTTCAGCCTTGCTTCCGTCAAGGCGTTTCATATCCATATAGACATCGAGCATATTATCCGATTCCTCTTCGTTGTTTTCGTCAAAGAGAGAAGTATTGCTTACAATGCTGCCGTTCAGGGAGACAACGTCGCAGGAAACAGCCGTAGTGCCATCGTGGTTCAGGGTTATCTTGCCGATGACCTTTTCGCCGTAGCGGTTGGAAATTATCTTTTCGGAAATTTCAGGCTGAACATTTCCTTCGCCGTTTGTAAAGTTGCTGCTGTCAAAGTTTACCGACACAGTTTCGCCCTTATACTCATAGGTAAGCGTTTTGTCTTTATAGCTCACCACACGGGCTTCTATCTGCCGTTCGATGGCAGGCGTCTCCGGCTCAGGTGCAGGAACTGCCACGCTGCTGTCCGGCTGGGCGGAGTTGTTTTTGCATGAGACCAGCAGCAATGCGGCTGCGCAAAATACCATTGTCAACTTATTTTTCATGATCTGACCTCCAGTTGTGAAATTTACGCCTGTCAGACTAACAGGCATAGTAAAGGGTTTCACTTATAATACTTTTTGCCGCAGCCAAATGTAACAAAAATTTATGCTCAGGAAAAAAATTGTATATCTGCACAGAAGCGAAGGGCAAATTTCGTATAATTTCACCAAAGGAAAATTTAAATTTTCTGAAAGTCGGCAAAAAAACAAGACCTTTTCTGCATTTCTTGCAAAGAAAAGGTCTTGAGTTCTGATATCAGCGTTCGCTTCCGAACGGCACAAGGTCTTTTACCGCATCTTCCGACTGGATAATTTTATCGCCGTTATCCAGGTCTATCAGTCTGTAGCGGTCGTTTCCCATGCCAAGTTCTTTCATATAGGAAAGCTGGCGAAGTCCGTGTCTTGACTGGATACGTTCCACCAGAGCGTGGTTTTCTTCCTCGGTCATGGCGTAGACGATATCTATACACGCCTGATCGACGGCAAGTATATCCAGCGAAGCGCAGATACCTACGTTGGGGGTAACGACGGGTTCAGCGTAAATTCCCTCGCAGTCGCAGGAGACGGACATATTTCTCATCACGTTGATATATGCTATCCTGCTGCCGAAATAGTCGACCACCGCTTTGGTGGATTCGGTCATACGCTCCATAAATTCCTCATCGCTGATATCCCACTGGTCGTCCTGACCCGGGGTGGTATGGATCATCGCTTTGCCCACTCTGCCGTCAGCGCAGCCGATACCGATATTCTTATCAGAGCCGCCGAAGCCGCCCTTACTGTGACCTTTGAAGTGGGTGAGCGCCAGCAGTGAGTCATAGTTGAGCAGGTCTTTTCCCATAGACATCTGAGTAAACCACTTTCCGCCGTTTACCGGGAGCATTGCTGTACCCCGTGCGTCCATGATATCCACAGGGGCGAAATCCCAGCCGTTGACTTTCAGGGTCTCCAGGTGTTTTTCAGTAGTATATCTATCCCCGTCATAGTAGGAATTTGTTTCGATGATAGCCGCATCTTCAGGCATACCTGACATAAGTTCCCTTACCCAGTCTCTGGGAATGATATTAGGTCCGTTCTTCTCGCCGGTGTGGAGTTTGACGGCTATCCTGCCGCTGAGTACCTGTTTTATCCGCTGGTAGATCTTTTTAAGACCGTCTGCGGAAAGGTCTCTGGTAAAATACACTACAGACTCTTCGCCGGTACGTTTTTCATAAGGCAGGTAGACGTTTCCGCCGGAGCCTGCGACAACTTTATTTTCAGACATAAATTTACCTCATTTCTTTAAATTACAGGCAGGTGACCTGTTTATCTTTATCATAGGTATGGGGTTCTTTTGCTGCGGCTTTTCTTCCCACGGCAATAGCTATTTCAAACTCATAGCCATCGGGAAATCTCAGAGCCTTTTCAAACTCAGCTTTCTTTTCGCCGTGCATAGCGTCGTATATACAGCCGATTATAACGTTTCCCAAGCCCAGTTCTTCCGCCGCCAGAGCAATATTCTCCACGGCGATGCCCGAATCCAGCGTACTCCATCTGAAGCCTTTTTCTGCGCTTATCATTATGACTATCGGGGCGTCGTAGTAAAAGTTCTGCTGCGGCGAAGCGTTTCTGAGGCGGTTCTTTTCCTCCTCGATCTTTCCAAGCAGCGGATCGCCGGCTCTTACCACAGTAAAGTGAAGTTCCTGTCTGTTGGTAGCGGTAGGCGCTTGCAGTCCTGCCTGGATAAGCGCTTCCAGCTGTTCATCTGTAAGTTGTTCTCCGGTATAGCTCCTGGCAGAGCTTCTTTTCATGATCGCTTCTCTGGTATTCACAATTATCCCTCCCTGATGACCGGTCACATTTTTTGTTTTGTTTCTTCAAGCAGTTCGCCGATGGTAATGTCTTTCATCACGCTTTCCATTGCAGACTGCATTGTTTCGATCTTATCGTCCATAACCGAATGGATAGTTCTTCCCACAGGGCACTGAGGGTTAGGGTCCTGGTGAAAGTGGAAGAGAGTTTGTTCCTTTTCCACCGCCCTGAACACATCGAGCAGGGTGATATTTTCCGGCGGCCCAGCCAGGTAAGCTCCGCCCACTCCGGGTCTTATGCGGACAAGGTCGTTTGAGGACAAGCACCTCAGCACATTTCTCACCACCACCGGATTAACGTTCACGCTTCCTGCAAGAAAATCAGAAGTGACTTTCCGGTCGTTCTGGAACATTGCGATGCAGAGCAAGATATGTGTTGCAATAGTAAATCTCGAAGAAAACTGCAAGAAAGCACCTCCCATTCAGCTGATAAGATTATATCACATTTTAGTTGTAATGTCAAGAGTTACAATAATTTGCCCGAAAATTTGTGCAGGTCTACAAAAATTAGTTGTAACTATTGACATTACAGCGGAAATATGATAGCATTTAGATGTAACAAAGTCAGTTACAACTAATATATCAGGAGGTAAGGGTCATGAGCAATTACAGCAAAGCAAGAGCAGACGGGTCTGCAAGGGTAGAATTACACGACAAGTTATCGCTTACGGGAGCGGAAGTGAGCATTAATGAGCTTCCAGCCGGAGCAAGCGTACCGTTCGTACATTCTCACAAAGAGAACGAGGAGATATACGGGATAATTTCAGGCAAAGGCAAGGCGGTCATTGACGGAGAGGAAGTAAGTCTTTCTGCCGGTGACTGGTTGAGGGTCTCCCCTGCGGCAAAGAGGCAGTTTTTTGCAGCGGAGGATTCAGGTATCGGTTACATTTGCATTCAGGTAAAAGCCGGTTCTCTGGGCAGCTACACTGCCGGCGATGCAGAGGTCTATTAATATTCCGGTATTCAAAAGCCGCCGTCTCAGCTTTTAACAAAGTGAGGCGGCGGTTTTATGTTGATTTTGTCTGAAAACCGTGGTACAATATACCAAAGCCCCTCGCAGCGGAGCTTCGCTCCGCTAAGGCGGCGCAGCGCCGGGTCTTATCCTGCGCTGCGCCGTCAGGCACCCAGCCGCTTCAGCGGCTGGGCATCAGCGAGGGGCGGAATTTGCTGACGCCAGAGGTGAAGTTATGAAAACAACAGACACAAGACAGAAACTGACAGCGTCTGCGGTATCATTCGCAGCAGTGATATTCTGCACCGCCGCCGCTCTTCTTTCGCCCATAGAGACCACCACTGCCAAAATAGCAGGTTCGTTCATATCGGCTGCCGTGGTAAGCCTGGCTGCATGGAAATTCCCCAGGCGGTTTTACTTTTCTGCGCTGATATTCCACTTTTTTGCCGCTTCGTTGGGTTCGGTGATAAATTTGTACAAATATGTGGGCTTTTACGACAAACTCGTACACTACCTCAGCGGTATCCTTCTTGCAGAGGCGGGAATGATGATCGCAGGCTTCATTTTTAAAAAGCGCAGGCTGCCGGACGACATTCCTGCAAAGCTGACATTTTCGTTTTTCTTTTCGGCTGCCTGTGCCGGTTTCTGGGAAATATACGAATTTACAGCGGACGCCTTGCTTGGGCTAAATATGCAGGGCGGCAATTCAAACACCATGGGCGACATAATTTCCGGAGTTCTCGGCGCACTGACCTATTCTTTGGTCGTGTATGCAGTTTCAAGGAAAAGCAGAAAAAGATCAACTCAATAGTTCTTTGTGATGAAAATGCCGGTGACTTTTCCGCTGTCGGTATAAAACACCATTGTGGTCTTGCTGCCTTTATATTCCACCATAAAGTCGGTAACGTTACCCTTGCCGTAGACGCTTTCTATTTCGCTTGCCTGGCTGCCGATGGCAATGCCTTTGGCGGTGGAGACATTTTTATCGCTGTCAGCGGTGACCGCTTCAACATACTCTTTGCCGTCTTTGGTATAAACGTTTATCATCGTGTTGCCGTAAATGTAAGTATAGCCGGCTGTTCCGGTGAGACAGTTGGGGTTTTCCTGTTTGGAATCGGGAGTTCCCAGCTTTGCTTTGGCAGAAGCAAAATCCGAATCCACAGCAACAGTCGCTCCGTTATAAATTATTGCCGCATCTGCATCGGCAAACCCTGCCTGCGGCTTCTGGGCGCTGGTCGCAGCAGTGGAAGTCTTGGGCTTTGTCGTGGTGGTAGTAACAGTCTTTGCCTTGGTAGTAGTCGCAGTAGTAGTTTTTATTGTCGGTTTAGCGGTAGTGGTCGTGGTCTTGGGAGCGGCAGTGGTCGTGGCAGAAGTCGCAGTTGTCTTTGGCGGCTCAGTTTTATCTGCCGATGAGCTTTCAGGGGCTGCCGTTTCGGTCGTTTCGGTCGTTTCAGTCGTTTCAGTCGTTTCAGTTGCCGTAGCAAATGAAACTTCCGTAGCAGATGAAACTTCCGCAGCAGATGAAACTTCCGCAGTGGTGGTGACAGAGCTTTCAGAGGAGTTGTTTATCTCCACATTTCCTTTTTTTGCCACTGACTCTTCTTTATTTCCGCAGGAAGTCATTGTCGCAGCAAGTATCATTGCGGCTGACAGCAAGATCAGTTTTTTCATTGCAAAACTCTCCTTATTAATAATTAACTGTTTTCATCAGAATTTTCCACTATAGTTATCCGCTCCAGCACGCCTGTTGAGGTATTACCGTGAGCAGATGTGACCGTCACCGAAACATCATATTCTCCGGCAGGGATACGGTTATCGAGAATAAGCGAATATCCGTAGTCTGAGTTTTTATCCAGTTTCAGAAGTTCGGTTTCACATATCGGGAACGCCTCATATGTATGTTCTTCTTCCCCGGAACAGGTCACAAATATCCTGCTTTGGTCGTCAAAATATTTTTCGTCCAGAACGCCGTATATCTTCACAAAAGACTGAGTTTTATCAACATTTATGGTGTTTTTGCCGGCTGAAATCTTTTCGCTTTCGGGAACTTCCGTTTCCTCCGCTTCCATCACAGGGGCTGAGTCAACTATCATTTCTACATTTCTTTCAACGATCTCATACACCACATCGGTATTGCTGTCCTCAACAAGAGTATTCATTGCAAACGGCTGAGAACGTGTCAAAGTTGCGCTGCGGTAATTGTCTATCAGAAACGGCAGCATTGCCCGGCAGAAAG
>CANRLY010000061.1 GCA_947631585.1 uncultured Clostridia bacterium | reverse complement strand
ATGGGTCCTGCCCGATGATGACCGCTTTGACTTTTTCGTAAGGCACCGCTTTCAGAGCGTTGAAAATGTCGTACATATCCGGAAAGACCCTCTGCGTCGCATATTCATGCTTCAGAAACTCCCGAAGCTTCAGATAGTATTCTTTTGTAAATTCCTCCGCCAGGAGCTTGTCCCAGCTGTTGCCTATGCTTACCATCTCAGAAAGATGAAAATGCCGCAGTGATAACTATGCCTAATAGCATCAGCGCAGCAATGACTACCGCCATGACCCTGAACAGCAGGTTTTTAGCCTTGCTTCTCTGTTCTTCGACCGGTGCGGCTTTCACCGGACGCTTGTGATTCTTCTTGTTTGACGCCATCGTTTACGTTCCTTTCGTGGTTGAGTCTCCCCTTATTATACTATACCTGAGACCGTTTTGTCAACAGCACGGCAGCCGGACTTGCCGTGAGACAATTTCACAGCAAACACTATTCATAAAATGTTAATAAGCCGTGTGTTGACTAAATTTTGGTTTTGTGTTACATTTTAATTGCTGATAACAGTAATCTAAAACAAAATAACGGAGGTATGTATCATGACCAGATGGATCTGTTCGGTATGCGGATACGTTTACGAGGGAGAGACCGCTCCCGAAAAATGCCCTCAGTGCGGCGTTCCCGGCTCAAAATTCAATAAGGCGGCGGATGACAGCCTGGTTTGGGCTGACCAGCATAAAGTCGGCTGCGCTCAGGGACTGGACGAGGAAGTCGTTGCAGGACTGAGAGATAACTTCAACGGCGAATGTTCAGAAGTCGGAATGTATCTTGCTATGTCAAGAGTGGCTTACAGGGAAGGCTACCCCGAAGTCGGACTTTACTATGAAAAAGCTGCTATGGAAGAAGCGGAACACGCTGCTAAGTTCGCAGAACTGCTGGGTGAGGTAGTTACCGATTCCACCAAGAAGAACCTTGAAATGAGATATATGGCAGAAAACGGAGCTTGCGAGGGCAAGATGAAACTTGCTAAGAGGGCTAAGGAACTGGGCTATGACGCAGTTCATGACACAGTTCACGAAATGGCTAAGGACGAAGCAAGACACGGCTGCGGCTTCAAAGGACTTTACGACAGGTACTTTAAGTGATCTGGATATAAGAATAAAAGCAGTTTTCCGGCAGTCTGAAAAGGCTGCCGATCTTTTTTAACAAAATACACAGAAAAATTTCAGAAATTATTTAAAATGGAGGACGATATCATGAAAATTCTAAGCAGGATCGCTGCGCTCTCAGCTGCGGCGGCATTGGCGGCGGCAGTCCCGACGGCTGCCTGCGCTGCGGAGACTCAGGCGGCAAAGGAAGAACAGAAAGGCAGCGTTGTGCTTTCGGTGGAAAAGTTCACAATAGGACAGGGATATATCCTTGAACCTACCGAAGTCCCCTTTTATGACGGGGATAACGGTCTGGACCTGGTAGTCCGTGCGGTGGGAGAAGATAATGTCATTATCACCGCAGGCGACTATGGAAGCTACATAACCGGATTTGCTGACGACGGCAGCAGCGAAGCTGTTCTGCCCGATTACCTGACCGACCTGGTAGACAGGGAAAAACTTACCGGCAGGGCGCAGGAGGGAAGCCTTTGCGAATTTGACTCCACCTCAGAGAGCGGATTTTATTTCTTCCTGAATAACGTTTCCGCTTCTGTGGGACTGGACGGCTACTCACCGGCTGACGGCGATGTTGTAAGAATACAGTTTACAATATACGGCTACGGCGCCGATATCGGCGTGGACAACTCCTCCTGGGGAGGCGCTGCGGCAGTTTCGCCGGCGGTGAACAGGGACGAGATAACAAAGCTCCTTGCTCAGGCAAAAGCTGAAAATATCGACTGCAAAGACGAACTTTCCGCTGCTGCCGACGCAGATATAACTCAGGAAGAACTGGATAAAGCGGTGGAAAGCCTGAAATTGAAACTCAGCGGAGAAGAAGTGACTGAACAGCCCTCAGAGGGAACTACAGACAAACCGACTGAGCAGCCCACTGAAACTCCCACCGAAGAGCCCACTGAGACCCCCTCAGAGCAGCCCAATGAGACTCCCACCGAAGAGCCGACGGAGACCCCCACAGAGCAGCCGACTGAGCAGCCCAATGAGACTCCTTCCGATGAGACTCCCGTCCAGACGGGAGCTGAGGTCTGCGGCATGAGCTTGATACTGCTGGCTGCGGCTTCGGCAGTTGCGGCAAAACGCCGTAAAGGTTAAGTGTATTATTTTAACAGGACTAATTTTCAAAAAACCGTTGCAGTTTGCAGCGGTTTTTGTTATAATTATCTCAGACCGCTTTTTGTGGCTGAATACTTTGACGGAGGTTTTGAAATTGCTTACTGATATCGAGATCGCTCAGAGCGTGAAAATGAAAAAAATTACGGAGATCGCCGCAGGGCTTGGCATAAAGGAAGATGAACTTGAGCCTTACGGTCACTATAAGGCTAAACTTTCAGAGGAGCTTTTTTCCAGGCTGAAAGACCGTGAGGACGGCAAACTGGTGCTTGTTACCGCCATAAACCCCACCCCTGCCGGAGAGGGAAAGACTACCGTATCGGTGGGACTTGCTCAGGCAATGGCTAAGATAGGCAAGAACGCCGTGCTTGCCCTGAGAGAACCCTCCCTGGGACCTGTTTTCGGGATTAAGGGCGGAGCGGCAGGCGGCGGATATGCGCAGGTAGTTCCTATGGAAGATATAAATTTGCATTTTACCGGAGATATGCACGCTATCACCGCCGCAAACAACCTGCTTTGTGCGCTTATAGACAACCATATCCAGCAGGGAAACGCTCTGGGTCTTGACCAGAGACGGATAATGTTCAAGCGGTGCATGGATATGAACGACCGTGCTTTGAGGAATATAATAGTAGGTCTTGGCGGAAAGGTGAACGGCGTGCCGAGAGAGGACGGCTTCCAGATAACGGTGGCTTCCGAGATAATGGCGATACTCTGCCTGGCGTCCGACCTTGCCGACCTGAAAGCAAGGCTTGAAAGGATACTGGTAGGCTACACGCTGGACGGTCGGGCTGTTTACGCCAAGGAACTGGGCGGCTGCGGCGCAATGACCGCTTTGCTGAAAGACGCCCTCAAGCCCAATCTGGTGCAGACTCTGGAGAACACTCCGGCGATCATGCACGGCGGTCCGTTTGCAAATATCGCCCACGGCTGCAATTCCGTCAGGGCGACAAAACTTGCGCTCAAACTGGGGGACTACGCCATCACAGAAGCAGGCTTCGGTTCTGACCTGGGGGCGGAGAAGTTCTTTGACATAAAATGCCGGTTTGCCGGACTGAAGCCGTCATGCGTGGTGCTGGTGGCGACTATCAGGGCGTTGAAGTACAACGGCGGAGTGGCAAGAGACAAGCTCACCGAAGAAAACGTGGAAGCTCTCAAAGCAGGCGTTGTGAACCTGAAAACTCACATTGAAAATATGCGCAAATTCGGCGTGCCGGTGGTAGTGGCGATAAACCGCTTCCAGAGCGACAGCGACGCCGAGGTGGAGTTTATAGAACAGTTCTGCAAAGAGATGGGAGCTGAGGTGTCCCTTGCGGAAATATTCGCCAAAGGCGGCGAGGGCGGGACCGATCTTGCCAGAAAGGTCTGCGAAACTATCGAAAAGAACGGCGAAAGCGGATTCAAACCGCTTTATGATGAGAAACTTCCCATCAAAGAGAAGTTGGAAATCCTTTCCAAAGAAATATACAGAGCCGACGGCGTTATATACACCGCTCAGGCGGAAAAGGCAATAAAGGAGATAGAGGGTCTGGGATTCGGGGGAACGCCCGTATGCGTTGCAAAGACTCAGTATTCGCTGTCCGACGACCCGTCTAAGCTTGGCAAGCCGGAGGGATTCAAGATAACCGTCCGTGACGTGAGGCTGTCTGCCGGAGCAGGCTTTGCAGTGGCTTATACAGGCGACATAATGACCATGCCTGGATTGCCGAAACTTCCTGCCGCAAACAAGATAGACTGCGACAACAACGGCAATATATCAGGATTGTTCTGACAGAAAATACATAGAGATACAGTTTGAAATGTGTAAATAAAGAAAGAGAAGGAGAAATATGAAAAGTAAAACTCTCAGAAAAGCGCTGCTTATCTGCGGTATAACGGCTGCCGCTGCGGTCGCCGTGGCTGCGGTCGTCCTTGCGGCAAGACCCGACCTGCGATTTCGGGTGAAGGAAATGTTGGGCGCAGGCAGGGGAAAAGCAGTCATCGCCAAGGCAAAAGAGGGAGAGACCTCCTTTGAGGAAAAGGGGCTTTCAGAATTTCTGGAGCAGGAGAACGTAAGCTTTGACGATTCGCTGCTTCTGGTGAACGCTAAGTATCCGCTTAACGGTGACGAGCAGACGGATATAGCCGAGTACAGAGACAGCGGAGTGCTGATGGATCGCTGCATAATGGACGGCTACAAACAGCTGGCGGACGAGGTCAGCGACAGGTTCGGGGATAAGCTCTACATAATGAGCAGTTACCGCACCGCTGAGGAACAGGCTGAGATAGCCGAAGAAAAAGACAGTGATACCGCCGCTCCTGAAAACGCCAGCGAACACCAGACAGGTCTTGCGCTGGACGTGTATGTGTCGGGGTTTGCCGGAGACGGCTTTTTAAAAAGCGACGCCGGACAGTTCGTGAACAGCAGTTGCTGGGAGTACGGCTGGATAATAAGATATCCCCAGGGAAAACAGGATATCACCGGCATAAGGTACGAGCCGTGGCATATCCGCTGGGTAGGGTTTCCCCACAGCGAACTTATTTATAAAAATTCCCTGACGCTGGAGGAATATATAGAGTTTCTTGAAAAGGGAGAGTTTTATGTTTTTGATAACTATATCATCACCAGACAGAATATAGGAGATACAGTTAAGATACCCGACGGCTGCCAAAGCTATGTGGTCTCTTACGACAATACCGGCTGTGTTATCATTACGGGAAAGAGGTAAAAGGCAGAAATGACAAAGCTGAAACGCTCCACTATACTGCTGATATGCCTTGCTGCGGCAACTGTGCTGTTGAACGCTGCGGCATGGCTGAGCAGCGGATTTTGCGACTGGTATGTGGAAAATATCTTTCCTCTGTGGGTGAACACCTATTCGAGGCTGACTTCTCTTCTGCCATTTTCGCTGGGAGAGATACTTATTATCATGGGACTGCTGCTGTTGGCGGCAGGGATAATTTCCTTTGCGGTGCTGATGGTAATAAAAAAGGGGCATCGGAAAAAAATCGCCGTTCTCTATGGAAAGCGTGCGGCGTGGCTGGTGGTATGCATTGCGCTGATACAGACGCTCAACTGCTTTATACTGTATCACTGCACCGGGTTCGGGGAAAGATACGGTATACGGGCGGAGGAACACAGCTTTGAGGAACTGGTGGCTCTGGGGGACAGGATAACCGCTATTGCCAACGACTGCGCCGATAAGGTGAAAAGGGACGAGAACGGCAGGTTCGTGCTGACCGCCGACCTGGATAACGACGCAAAGCAGGCAATGCAGTCTCTGGGGGAGACATACCCTCAGCTGAAAGGCTTTTACCCCAGACCGAAGCCGGTGATAAATTCGTTTTTCATGAGTCAGCAGTACCTGATGGGGATATATTTTCCGTTTACGCTGGAAGCAAACTACAACCGGGAGATGTACAGTTCCAATATGCCGGAGACGGTGTGTCACGAGCTTGTCCATCTGAAAGGCTTTATTCAGGAGGACGAGGCGAATTTCATTTCTTACCTTGCCTGTATAAATTCAGGGAATAACGACTATATTTACAGCGGCTCTGTGGCTGCGCTGAAATACATACGCAACAAGATATCCGAGTACGGCAGCGAAGATGACCTGGCGGAATTTTATTCAAAGCTGCACCCGGGGATAATCATTGACTGGAACGAAAACAACTCTTACTGGCAGCAGGTGCAGGAGGACGAAAGCGCACTGATACCGAGTCAGGTGGTAAACAGCGTTTCGGACGCAGCCACCGAGGCTAGCCTGAAACTCAACGGCGTCAGCGACGGAATGAGGAGTTACGGACGAATGGTAGACCTGCTGCTGGATTACTACAGCGATAAAGACTGATGGGAGGCTTCTTATGAAGTTCGTGACAACATCTCCGCAGGAGACCGTCAGACTGGGCGAAGCTCTGGGAGCAAAGCTGAAAGGCGGAGACATGGTGGCTTATGAAGGCGGACTGGGTGCGGGAAAGACCACTTTCACAGGCGGCGTGGCAAAAGGGTTCGGGGTGAAAGACCAGGTGTCCTCGCCGACATATACCCTTGTCAACGAATACACCGGCACAGGAAAAAGGATCTGCCACTTCGATATGTACCGCATAAACGGCGAGGAGGAGCTGGAGACCACCGGGTTTTACGATTACCTTGACGACCAGACGGTGATGGTCATAGAGTGGAGCGAAAATATTGCTTCCGCCCTGCCGGAAAACACAGTGAGGGTAAAGTTCACAATACTTGACGAACAGACAAGAGAAATAGAAATTACCGGAGATGATAGGTTTGAAGATACTGGGGATAGAAACTTCCTCAAAGACGGCTTCGGTGGCTGTGGCTGACGAAAATGGCATACTGGGGGAACTTAGCTATTCTGCAAAAAAGACACATTCGCAGGTGATACTTCCTCTGGCTCTGGAACTGCTGGAAAAGCTGGAGCTTACAATAAAGGATATGGACTGCGTGGCTGTGTCGGACGGTCCAGGCTCTTATACCGGACTGAGGATAGGTATTGCTGCGGCTAAGGGGCTGACTTTCACAGGAGAGATAAAATGCTGCGGAGTTTCGTCGCTGATGGCGCTTGCCTATGAACTGGCGGCGTTTGAGGGAACTGTTGCGGCTGCGGTAAGGGCGAGAGCAGGAGTAGTTTACTTCGGGGCGTATTCCTTTGAAAACGGCAGACCGGTCTGCGTTTTGCAGGACAGGGTCTGCACAGACGAGCAGCTGGAGGAGCTGATAGCAGGTCTGGACGGAAAGGTCATGCTCACAGGGGATATCTGCCAAGAGGTGAAAGAAAAGTTATTTCCGAACAGCGAAAATATCAGCGCTGCGCCTCTTTACCTGAGAGAACTGAGGGCTTCGTCCCTTTGCGCCATCGCAGCGGCTATGAAAGACAACTGGACGGACGGCGAACAGCTCAACGCACGGTATCTTCAGGAGACCAAGGCGGAAAAGGACAAGCGTTTTTCAGAAAACGCCCGGACTGAAAACATTTGACAATGGAGGAAAGATAATGAAAATTGCCATAGGAAACGACCATGCGGCTGTGGAACTGAAAAAGGATATCTGCGCTTACCTGGAAGAAAAAGGCTACGAATATAAGGACTTCGGCTGCGGCGACGGTGAGAAATGCGATTATCCCGATGCGGCGGAGAAAGTCGGAAAGAGAGTGGCGGCAGGGGAATACGACTTTGGTATCCTTATCTGCGGCACGGGAGTGGGGATATCCATTGCCGCCAATAAGATAAAAGGTATAAGGGCGGCTTGCTGCTCAGACAGTTATTCTGCGAAGTTCACAAGGCTTCATAACGATGCAAACGTGCTGTGTTTCGGGGCCAGAGTAGTTGGCGCAGGGCTTGCCAGGGAGCTGGTAGAAGCGTTCCTGACCACAGGATTCGAGGGCGGACGCCACAGCCGCAGAGTAGACCTGATAACCGCCCTGGAGGAGCGTTTCGGGGAAAAATGATAATATAAGCAAACTCAAAATACAAAACCAGCCCTTGTCAAAGCGACAGGGGCTGGATCTTTTATAAAATATTACGCTTCCCGTTCGGAGAGGTCAGTTTTCCGCAACGGTCTTGCCGTTTACCGATACCGACTTCACCTGCTCAGGTGCTATCATCTTTTCCATATCTGAAAAGCTAAAGACCGCATCGTATCTTCCTGTGGGTTCGTCCTCCTCATCGTACTCCGGGACGATGGTGCATACATCGTAGGTCACAACGCTGCCGTCCGCCATCTCCACCGAAAGCACATCGGCGGTAGGTTCGCCTGACGAGAATATATCCTGACATTTGGTAAGGGTCACTGAGTTTACGCCAAGAGTTATCTGCTCAATGCCCAGCGACTGCTCCGGCAGAAACAGCAGGTATCCGAAGTTTTCCACCGCCTTGCTCTTTAAAGAAACTGTTCCCTCAAATACCGTTTCGTCCGATATGTCGCTGTAGTCTATGGTTTCGTCCTCCTGAGTATTCAGACTGTTGAAATCTTTCACGGTCATCTCTATGTCTGAATCTTTAAGAACGTAGCAGCCGGAAAAGCTGACGTTCATTATTATTGCGCTGTCTGTAACTGTCAGGTAGGCTGAAGCCTCGGCGCAGGGCTGACCGTTGACTTTTGCCGTGACCTCCGGCGAACTGTAACTGCCCTCCGGCAGACCGGCGGAGTTTTCGCAGGAAGCCGTTGCCATGAAGCTGCTGAAATCGTCCGCCTGCCAGCTGCAATTTTCCAGCCAGTCAAAAGTGTTTTCAGTGACCTCTATTTCAGGGTCGCTGCTTGCAATGTCCGGCTCTAACTCCACAAAGCTGCTGTCGGGAACATTCTTTTTGCCGGAAGAACTGTCGCCCTTGCTGTCGTCCTTGCTGCAGCCGCAAGAGACAGCCATAACTGCCGCCGCCGCTGCCGCCAGTATCAACCTTTTCATACAACTTCTCCTTTCTTACTGCAAAATGCCTCTGCTGAATTCCGACAGCACAAGCCCTTCGTTTTTGTCAAGCGCCCAGCGTATGTTCCACTCGCTGGTGAAAAGCAGCAGCAAATTGCCTTTCAGGTCCTCTACCAGCTTTGTGTCGGAACTGAGCTTTAGCTGCTTGGGTTCGCAGGGACTGCTGTCTATCCACCTTATGTGAGAATAAGGAAGCCCTGTGGTGACCAGATCTACATTGTACTCGTTTTTCATTCGGTACTGGAAAACATCAAACTGCAAAACTCCCACTACCCCTACTATCACCTCTTCCATACCGGTGTCCACCTCACGGAAGATCTGTATCGCACCCTCCTGCGCTATCTGTGTGACACCTTTCACAAACTGCTTGCGCTTCATGGTGTCTTTGGCGTACACCCTCTGGAAATGCTCCGGCGCAAAGGTCGGTATCCCCTCGAAGGCAAACTTCTTTCCGGGAGCGCATACCGTGTCCCCGATGGAAAATATCCCCGGGTCGAATACTCCGATTATGTCGCCTGCGTAAGCTTCGCTGATTATCTCACGCTCCTGAGCCATTATCTGCTGCGGCTGCGAGAGCTTCATTTTCTTGCCGCTCTGAATGTGGCAGACTTCCATTTCACGGTCAAATTTTCCCGAACATATCCTCATGAAAGTCAGCCTGTCCCGGTGGGCTTTGTTCATGTTTGCCTGTATTTTGAACACAAATGCCGAAAAATCCGGAGAAAACGGGTCTATCGCTCCTGCGTCTGAATTTCTTGCCAGCGGCGGAGGGGTCATTTCCAGAAAACATTCCAGAAACGGCTCTACACCGAAGTTTGTCAGCGCCGACCCGAAGAACACCGGCGACAGCTTGCCGCTGTGGACGGCGTTTATATCAAATTCATCGCTTGCGCCGTCCAGAAGTTCTATATCCTCCCGAATGGTGCTGCAGTTTTCCTCACCTATGAGCTGCGGCAGAGACGGGTCTGACAGATCGGCAGCCGTTGCAGCCACCTGATGGTGACCGCCTGTTGCGGCAAAGGAAAGTATCTGCTTTTTGCGCCTGTCGTACACCCCTCTGAAGTCCTTGCCGGAGCTGATGGGCCAGTTTATGGGACAGGTGGGTATCCCAAGCTCATTTTCGATCTCGTCCAGCAGATCGAATGGGTTTCGGGACTCTCTGTCCATTTTGTTTATAAAAGTAAAAATAGGTATATGCCGCATAGCGCAGACTTTAAACAGCTTTCTTGTCTGGTTCTCAACGCCCTTTGAAGCGTCTATCACCATTACCGCCGAATCCGCCGCCATCAGCGTCCGGTAGGTGTCCTCTGAGAAATCCTGATGTCCGGGGGTGTCGAGAATGTTTATGCAGAAGTCCTTGTACTGGAACTGCATTACAGAGGAGGTAACAGAAATACCTCTCTGCTTTTCGATCTCCATCCAGTCGGAGACCGCATGGCGAGCGGATTTTTTGCCTTTTACCGCCCCTGCCTGAGCGATAGCTCCGCCGTACAGCAGGAATTTTTCAGTAAGCGTGGTCTTGCCTGCGCCAGGGTGGGATATTATAGCAAAAGTACGCCTTCTGCCTATTTCTTTTTCAAGTTCGTTCATGATAAGTCCTCCAGA
>CANRLY010000060.1 GCA_947631585.1 uncultured Clostridia bacterium | reverse complement strand
AACTTGCCGGTCTGCCGCAGAAGGTCATTTCCAGGGCAAAAGAACTGCTTGCCGAGCTTGAAAGCGAAAACGCCCAGACCAGGTCGGCAAAGCAGGACAACGGTCAGATTGATTTTGAAAAACTCAGCGAGAGCATCGCTGTGGATAAGCTCAGAAAGACGAATATAGATGAAATGGACGATACGGAACTGAGAGAATTTGTCAGGGAGCTTCTCAGGTATATCTGAGCCGTTTAAATAAGATCGGGGAAGGATTTATGGCAGAGATCAGAGTTTTGAGCAGGGAGATATCCGAACTGATAGCCGCAGGCGAGGTCATTGACCGACCGTCGGCAGTCATAAAGGAGCTTCTTGAAAATTCAATAGATTCAGGGGCGGACGTTGTTACCGTCGAGATAAAAAACGGCGGCAAGACCTATATCAGGATAACCGACAACGGCTGTGGAATGTCTAAAAAGGACGTTTCTACGGCTTTTCTCAGACACGCTACCAGCAAGATCTCCACCAAGGACGACCTTGACAGGATACTCACCCTGGGATTCCGTGGGGAAGCGCTGGCTTCTGTGGCTGCCGTGGCAAAGGTAGAAGTTCTTACCAAAATGATATCCGAACAGTTCGGCTGCCACTATGTGATAGAGGGTTCTGTGGAAAAGTGCCTGGAGGACAGCGGCTGCCAGGACGGCACTACCATTATCGTCAGGGACTTGTTCTATAACGTCCCTGCAAGACTGAAATTTTTGAAAAAAGACGTTACCGAGGGCAATGCCATCGCTGCGATAGTGGACAAGATCGCAGTTTCTCACCCGGAGATCTCGTTTAAATTCATAAGAGATAACAAGACCGACCTGCTCACCGCCGGAGACGGAAAGCTCTATTCAGCGATCTATTCGGTGTTCGGCAGGGAGTTTGCCAAAACGCTTATCCCGGTGGACTATTCCTGCAACGGCATAGAGGTGACCGGCTATATCTCAAGACCACTCCAGTCAAGACCTAAGCGCAGCTTCCAGAATTTTTATATAAATAACAGATATATCAAGTCTATAACCTGTATGGTGGCTCTGGAAGAAGCCTATAAAAACTGCATAATGACAGGAAAATTTCCGGCTTGCGTGCTTTGCCTGAAAATCCCGCCGCAGCTAATAGACGTGAACGTCCACCCGACCAAGACGGAAGTCAGGTTCTCAGATGAGAAACTTATATATAACAGCGTTTACTTCGCAGTGAAAAATTCCCTGCTGAAAAACGACCAGACTACCGAACTGGATATGGATAAAACCAAACATTTCCGCCCGGACGAACTTTTTGCCGTGCCAAAAGAAGAACCCGGCGTGCAGCTGAAAATGGAACTTTCACCGCAAACGGCAGAGCCTGCACCACGCCAGCCGGACAAGCCTTATTCCACCGTACCGCAAAAGACCGCAGTTTCACGGGCGGAACGGGCGGAACGGGCGGAGGAGTTCAGCAGCTACTATAGCTCCATACCGCCGGCGGATGAACCTTTCCAGCCGACGGAACGGACAGAGTCAAGCCGGCAAGCTGACATTCCGGCAAAGGAGACCGAGCCGCCGGAAGAAACGCTTTTTGAAAGGAAAGCCGCCGAAGCCGCCGAAGAACCGGGCGGTTATAAGTATATAAGCTCCAACAGCTTTGTAAGAACTGAAGTTGAAAAACAACAGTCCGAGCAAAAACAGCAGTCAGTCCCCAGATTAGTAGGCGAGGTGTTCAAAACTTATATCATAGCCGAAATGGACGGCGAAATGTACCTGGTGGATAAGCACGCCGCCCATGAACGTTATATCTTTGAAAAGATAAAACGCCGTGAAACGGAACTTTCTGTGCAGATGCTCATTGAACCGGTCATCGTGATGCTCTCGTTCGAGGAGTACGACGCACTTATGGCTGATCTGGAGACTGTGGCAAAACTGGGATTTGCCATCGAGGACGATGTTGCTCCCGGAGTGAGCGTAAGGGGGATACCTTCTATTATCGAAGGAACTAATCCCAACGATATCGTTCCCGAACTGGCGGATAATTTCCTGAAATGCAAAAATGACCCTCAGCTGGATATGGTGGACGAACTGTACCATTCTATAGCGTGTAAGTCGGCTATCAAAGCCAACGACGAGAACCGTCCGCCGGAGCTGGAAAAGCTGCTGGATATGATCTTCCGTGAGGAGGATATAAGATACTGCCCCCACGGTCGTCCTGTCATGGTGAAACTTACCAAGAGGGATATCGAAAAACAGTTCCGCAGAGTGCTTTAGGAGGATTTGAGTTGAGAAAACAGCCGATGATCGTTATTGTCGGACCGACCGCTTCAGGCAAAACAAGACTTTCGGTGGATGTTGCCAAAAACCATAACGGTCAGGTGGTTTCGGCTGATTCCATGCAGATCTATAAAGGAATGGCCATCGCCACGGCAAAACCCACAGAACAGGAAATGCAGGGGATAAAACATTACCTGGTGGACTGCGTGCAGCCAAGCAGCAGCTTTTCGGTGGCGGATTATGTGACCCTTGCAAGAGACGCCGTTTCTCAGATCGCAGCGGAGGGAAAACTCCCTGTGGTAGTGGGCGGAACGGGACTTTATATCCAGGCTCTGGTGGATAACGTCAGGTTCGACGATACCTGTTCGGATACGGAACTCAGAGAAAAGCTGTATAAGACCGCCGCAGAACAGGGCAACCTGTATCTGTGGGAAAAACTCAGGGACGCAGACCCCAAGACCGCCGAAAAGCTCCACCCGAATAACCTTTCCAGAGTGGTGAGGGCGCTGGAGGTCTACCATAAGACCGGAGTGCCTATTTCTGAACACCAGTATAACAGCCGGCTGGAAGAGTCTCCCTATGAACCGCTGATGATAGGTCTTAACTTTTCTGACAGGAACGAGCTTTACCGCCGGATAGACCGGAGGGTGGACAGTATGATAAGCGACGGACTGGTGGAAGAAGCTAGACAGTTCTATGAGTCGGGCGGCGCAGCTACTGCCGCTCAGGCAATAGGCTATAAGGAACTTATCCCGTTCTTTAAGGGGGAAGCTCCGCTGGAAGAATGTGTCCTCAGGATCAAGACGGAGACCCGTCATTACGCTAAAAGACAGCTCACCTGGTTTCGCCGTGACGCCAGAATAAACTGGTTTTACCTTGACGAATTTGTAAGTTATCAAATTTTTTATGAAAAAATAGAAAAATTGATAGCCAAAACGGAATTTTTGTGATATAATATTCTAAAAGCTCGGATATTGTCCGGTGCGGCTCATGAAAAACGGCTTGCGGATACCTGACCGTCATACGTTTTCGCAGGCAATTATTTACTTTGACGGAGAAAAGGAGAAATTATGAACAAGGCCTTAAATCTTCAGGACGTATTCCTTAATCAGGCAAGAAAAGAAAAAATACCGGTGACCATATTTCTGACTAACGGCTTTCAGTTCAAAGGCATTGTGAGAGGCTTTGACAGCTATATCGTGATACTTGACTGCGACGGCAAACAGGAAATAGTTTACAAACACGCTATCTCGACTATAGTACCGGTGAGAGCTATCAATATTCTTGATTCGGCATCGTCAAACGATAACGAGCAGTAAATTAAGAAATAAAGAAAAGGACATCAGAACGCATCAAGGAGGGCCTCCCGCAGGGAGAAAGCTGAAAGACTATGGATTCTTCTGCAACAAAAATATTAATGTCATGGTTGATAGTCTTTATTCTCGCAGGCTTCGGGGCGCATATATATAATTCGGTGAAAGAAAACGTCCCCACAGAAGAAGCCGTGACGTATACTTTCAGCGATAATATCGTGTTTGACGGGGTCTTTGTGAGGAATGAACAGGTCGTCAGCTATAACGGCAGCGGCGCAGTGGACTATATTTATCCAGATGGAAGTAAATTGTCAAACAGTTCGGTGATAGCTGAGATATATGACAGCGAATCCCAGATATACGCAAAGAAAAAGGCGGAAGAACTGGAAGATGAGATACAGCTGCTGGAACGTTCCCAGAAACCGGGTACTACTAACTACGCCAAGCCGGAAGCAATAAAGCTTCAGGTGGACGAATTGTACCTGACAATGACTGCGCAGATCGAACGCGGCGACTTCGATGAAGTTAGAAAGACTGAGAATGAGATCACAATGCTTATGAATATATATAATGTTGTGACTCAGACGGAGACCGACTATAACGCAAGGATAAAAGAACTGAAAACTCAGGCGGAAAGCTATAGGGCGGCTTGCGGAGAACCGCTGGAGTCTGTGTCTACAGACCATACCGGGTACTTCGTCAGCAGGACGGACGGCTACGAAACGGTGCTGAACACTTCGGATATAGATTCGCTGGACGTCCAGAAGATAAAGGACGTAGTTGCCGGAAAAGGCGCAAATAAACAGGAAAACGCTATAGGAAAGATCCTGGATACCTATTCCTGTAAGATCGTAGGGGTAGTAAAGCCGTCTACAAGGATACTTAAAGGCTCAAACCTGAAAGCCCGCTTCGGTTCGCTGAATAAGATCTATGACGTGACGGTCAGCGATGTGAAAAAGATCGACGATGAAAATAGTATAGTTATCCTGGACTGCGAAGATATGGACGAAATGATATCTTCTAAGCGTGTTGAAAAGACAGAACTGATCTTTCAGGAGTTTACCGGGCTGAAAGTGCCCCGTGATGCAATAAGATTCAGAAACATCAAAGAGGAAGTCACCAACGAGAACGGTTTGAAAACTACCGAGGACGTTAAATATAAAGGCGTTTATGTCCGTGTGGGTCAGGACGTGGAGTTCAAAAAGATAGACGTTATCTATGAGGGGGACGAATTTGTCCTCTCAGACGATAAATCTGACGATGAGTCAAACGGCGATTTCCTGAGTCTTTATGACCAGATCATCATGGAGGAGGTCAAGGAAAGCGATGTTTCAGACTGATATTGAACAAAAATATAAATTTGTTGTTGAAAATATAAAAGAAGTGTGCTATAATATTTCTGTTGCAAGAGAAAAATATCGAAATGACGGCGAAAATATCCGGATAATGGCAGTTACTAAGACCGTTGACCCGGAAATTGTCAACGTTGCCGTGAAAAACGGTATCACTTTGTTGGGGGAAAATCGTGTTCAGGAATATCTTTCCAAAAAAGACAAGTATCTTCCTGAGGCAGAAGTGCATTTCATAGGACGGCTCCAGACCAATAAGATAAAGTACATTATAAACGATGTGTCTCTTATCCAGTCGGTGGATAGCCTGAAACTTGCCGAGGCGATCAATAAGGAAGCCGCAAAACATGATAAAACGGCGGATATATTGATAGAAGTGAATATCGGCGGCGAAACTACCAAGGGCGGTATCGACAAGGACGGCATTTATGAACTGGCTGAAAAAATAGCCGTTCTGCCAAACGTAAAAGTCAAAGGACTTATGACTATTCCGCCGCCCGGCTGCGATGAAAGCCTTTTCGATGAAATGCACGGTATCTATTGCGAGCTGAAAAGCAAAAAGATAGAAAACATAGAAATGGATATCCTTTCTATGGGAATGTCAGGGGATTACGAGCTGGCGGTAAAGCATGGCTCTAATCTCGTGAGAATAGGAACAAAGCTCTTTGGAGCAAGAAAATATACGGAGGTAATTTAAAATGGGATTCATAGACAGCGTCAAAAACCTGTTCGTTGTAAACGATGAAGACGAAGAGGAATACCCTGCGGCTTACGGTGACGAAGAGGAAACTGATCTGGTCGCCCGTGAAAGAAAAAACCGTGAAGTCAAGATAGCCGCTACGACCACATTGCAGATAGTTCTGGCAAGACCTACTGATTATTCTGAGGTAAAGGCGATCGGCGACGATCTTAACGATCAGAAAACCGTTCTTTTGAACCTGGAAACAGTTAAGCCGGAGGACGCAAAGAGAATACTTGACTTTCTGTCGGGAGTTGCTTATGCAAACGGCGCAGATATCAAGATGATGGCTCAAAAGACCTTTGCTATCATGCCGAGGAACGTTGGCTTCAGCGGCGTTGACCTTATGAGCGAGCTTGAGAGCAACGGCTATAGCTTCTGATGAAACTGAATTTGTCAAATGCTCAGATCACTGACGAGGACAGGATATTTTTCCGCAGCGTTGAGGATAAGATCGACCTTGCAGAAAAACATTTTTCACCAAAGTTCACGTTTTTTCTCGATGAACGTGTGATCGCTTTGACAGAGAGGGTCTTTGCAGATTCTCATTATAACGATTATTATCTGTATGGCGGATACGACAGTGCGGTCAGGAAGATACTGGCTGTTGCTCCGCCTTATAGTTATGCAAATTCGCCGGAATTTCCAATAAAAGCATTAACGATCAGCTATAGGAAAAACGACGAGCTGACGCACAGGGACGTGCTGGGAAGCTTGATGGCTCTGGATATTAAGCGGAAAACCGTGGGGGATATCCTTTGCGGCAGCGGAAAAACCGTCGTGTTTGTGGTGGATACAGTGGCTGAAACTGTTTTGCAGGACCTGAAAAAAGTCGGTAAGATCGGGGTGAAGGTCACCGAGGGCGCAGACGTCCTGCCTCAGACGAAGCAGGATATGATAACTGTTGAAAAGACTGTGGCTTCCCTCAGACTAGACTGCATTATCAGCGCAGCTCTGGGACTGAGTCGGGAAAAGTCGGCGGCGCTGATAAAAAACGGTCTGGTGACGGTGGAGCATCTGATAAGAACAGCTCCGGACTTTGAACCGCCGGAGGACTGTACTTTTTCAGCAAGAGGATATGGAAAGTTCGTCTTTGCTTCGGCAAACGGCGTTTCAAAAAAGAACAGAATACACATAACAATAAAAAAATTCGTTTAGGAGGACGTATTTATGAATCCGAAAGATGTGAGAGAAAAAAAGTTTGAAAAGGCAACATTCGGCTATAAACCTGAGGAAGTCGATGATTATCTGAAAGAGGTCGCCGCCGCATACGCCGAATCTGTCAAGCTGAATCAGGAAAACGAAGCCAAACTTATAAAGTTAGTCGAAAAGATCAATGAGTACAGAGAGGACGAGGAGGCTATAAAACAAACTCTTATCTCAGCTCAGAAATCGGCTAACCGTATTATCTCAGACGCTAAGGCGGAAGCGGATAAACTGCTGTCTGACGCTAAGGCGGAACACGCTAAACTTATCGAACAGAATAACGAAGAAAGCGAAAGGATCATAAAGGAAAACTCCGAACGCTGTGAAAGACTTATCAAGGAAACTGCCGAGAGGACCGAGGCAAAGCTGGAAGCTATCAAGCTCCAGCATGAAAACGCTAAGGAAAACCTGGAAAAAATGAAAGTGGAAGTCACCAAGTTCAAGGCGGTGCTTATCGACCTTTACAGCAAACAGCTCAAGCAGGTGGAGGAACTCCCTGAACTTTCCGAGGAAGAGATACAGAAGGCTATCAAGGAAAAGACCGATAAGATAAATGCGGCTAAAGCTGCGGCAGAAGCGGCTCAGAAAGCGGCTCAACAACAGCAGCAGGGAACCGAACCTGTCATCAAGGAGACCGCCAATAAAGAGCAGCTGGGACTTTCTGAAAGCTTTGCTAAAGGCTCAGAACAGTTCGGCGATCTTAAATTCGGCAAGAATAACTGATATCGTATAGAAATGTTTGTGATCTCTTTGATAATTATCGCCGCTGCTGTGGCTGCCGACCAGATAACTAAGTACCTGATCTGCGCAAAAATAGCTCTTGGCGAGGAAATAAGCATCATCAGACTGGGCAGCCATAAAATATTCAGTTTTACAAATCTGCGCAATACCGGTGCGGCTTGGAGCTCTTTTTCTGATAAGACTTCGCTGCTGACAGCGGTGACTGTGCTGATAATCGCTGCGCTCTGCCTGATATTGTATGTAAGCCCTGTGCAGAAAAAGATCTTCGGGCGTAAGTTGAATAAACTGGAATACACCTGCTTCTCACTGGTGGTCGCCGGCGGACTTGGCAACATAATCGACAGAGTTCGCCTGAAATATGTGGTAGACTTTATAAAGCCGGATTTTATAGATTTTCCGGTGTTCAACTTCGCCGATATGTGCGTGGTCATCGGCTGTATCATATTTATAATAGACGTGGTGATAAGCGACGCCGAAGAGCATAAGAAAAAGATCAGAAACGGGACTGACGGAAACGAAAAATGAAAACTATAACTAAGATAGCTCTGCCTGAAAACGACGGTGTAAGGATAGACATATTTGCGGCTGAGACCGACGAGGTCAGCTCAAGAAACGCCGCTCAGAAACTTATCGAAGGCGGGGCTGTTTTTGTAAACGGCAAGACCGCAGCTAAAAACTATAGGATTAAATCCGGCGATTCGGTGGAAATAAATATCCCCGACCCTGAACCTGCCGAAGCTCTGCCGCAGGATATCCCGGTGGATATAGTTTATGAGGATAACGACCTGCTGGTGGTAAATAAACCCAAAGGCATGGTGGTCCACCCGGCGGCTGGAAATCCCGACAAAACTTTGGTAAATGCGCTGCTTTTCCACTGCAAAGGAAGCCTTTCCTCTATAAATGGAGTTATCAGACCGGGAATAGTCCATCGGATAGATAAGAATACCAGCGGACTGCTGGTGGTGGCAAAGAATGATAAGTCCCACCTTGCTCTGGCGGAACAAATTAAGGAGCATAGCTTTACAAGAGAGTATGAGGCTGTCAATTGCGGAAGATTCAAAGAACTTTCCGGAAAGATAGACGCTCCCATCGGCAGGGATAAGAACGACCGTAAGAAAATGTGCGTAACGCCGGTAAATTCCAGAAATGCCGTGACTCATTATCAGGTCATCAGGGAACTGAAAGGCTGCTCTTATGTGCGGTTCACACTGGAAACGGGGCGAACTCACCAGATAAGAGTGCATAGCGCATATGTGGGTCACCCGGTCCTGGGAGACGACGTTTACGGCAAACCCTATAAAGGTCTGACGGGTCAGTGCCTCCACGCAAGAAAAATAGGCTTCGTTCACCCGTCCACCGGCAAATATATGGAGTTTGACAGCGAACTTCCAGAGTATTTTACTAAAATTCTTGACAAACTGAGTGAATAGATCATGTTTAAAAAAATTACAGAAACGGTCATACTTACCGATATGGACGGAACTTTCCTGCCGTCGTCAAAGATACCGTCTCAGAAAGACCTTGAGGCGGCAGACCGCTTTATGGCGGCTGGCGGAAGGTTTTCCGTGGCGACAGGACGTGCGCTCCATGCGGTAAAACAGTATTTCGATAAGATCAGAGTGAATTTTCCGGCTGTGCTGTGCAACGGCGGACTGGTCTACGATATGGCTGAAAAACAGGGCAGAATGAACGTTTATACCCCTGAAAGCACCGAAAGGATAGTTAAAAAGATACTGGGCGATAACCCGGATATAGGCTGCGAAGTGCTGACTATCGGAAACGTCTATGTGCCGCAGCTGAACGACGCTGAAAAGGAACATATCGGTATATGTAAGGTGCAGCCGGTGTTCTGCGGGCTGGACGATATCCCTGACAGAAATTGGTATAAGGTCTTGTTCGCCGACCAGCCGGACAGGGTCGATAGGCTGGAAGAATATGTCAGCAAGCAGGACTTCTTAGATGTGGATTTTGTCAGGTCAAGCGAAAAATATTACGAGATCTTGCCTAAAAATATATCCAAAGGCTCTTGCGTAAACTTCATAAGAGAAAAATTTTGCACAGAAAATGATATTATTATTTGCGTGGGGGATTATTACAACGATGCCGAAATGCTCAAAGCTGCCGATGTGGCTGTCTGCCCGTCAAATGCAGTGGAGGAGATAAAGCAGCTGTGCGATGTGGTGCTTGAAAGTTCCTGCGAAGAAAATGCGATCGCAGAACTTATTGATAAAATTTTCAGTTCACAAAATTGATTTGCGGAGGTAATTTGCATGGACGAAACTATAAAAAAACAACTCGAAGTCACCGCCTGTAAGGTGAGAATGGGCATTATCGAGGGGGTATTCAACGCCAGATCGGGTCACCCCGGCGGCTCTCTTTCCATTGCCGATACGCTGACTTACCTGTATTTTGCAAAAATGAATATTTACCCCAACGACCCCGATTACGCCGACAGAGACAGGTTCGTGCTTTCAAAGGGTCACTGCGCTCCTGCGCTTTATTCCACACTTGCACAGAGAGGATTTTTCAGCACGGACGAACTGAGATCGCTCAGGCATATAGGCGCATTGCTGCAAGGTCACCCATGTATCCATATCCCCGGAGTGGATATGTCGTCAGGCTCTCTGGGACAGGGCATCTCCGCCGCCTGCGGAATGGCGCTTTCCGGAAAATATTTTTCCAGACCGTATAAGGTGTATGCGGTGTTGGGCGATGGCGAGATAGAAG
>CANRLY010000059.1 GCA_947631585.1 uncultured Clostridia bacterium | reverse complement strand
CTCTGCCGGGTGCTGTACCGGCGTGAAGTCATAAACTTCATAGTCGCCCGGTATAACGACCATTCCGCCAGGGTGCTGACCTGTAGTCCTTTTTACCCCGGTGCAGCCAACGGAAAGTCTGTTCTCCTCAGCAAGGTTGATATCCTTGTTGTATTCTTCAATATACTTTTTAACATAACCGTGGGCTGTTTTTTCAGCTATGCCGCCGATAGTACCCGCTTTGAAAACGTGGTCAGAGCCGAACAGTTCTTCGGTATATCTATGTGCCTGTGCCTGAAATTCGCCTGAGAAGTTCAGGTCGATATCAGGGGCTTTATCACCGTCGAATCCCAGAAAAGTTTCAAAAGGTATATCATGTCCGTCACGGTGCATATATTCTGAGCAGACAGGGCATTTCTTTTCGGGAAGATCGTACCCCGAACCCACAGAACCATCGGTTATAAACTCGCTGTGCTTGCATTTGCGGCAAACATAGTGTGGCATAAGCGGATTTACTTCGGATATGCCGGACATCGAAGCCACGAACGAAGAACCTACCGAACCTCTCGAACCCACCTGGTATCCGTTTTTAACTGAATGGGCAACCAGCTTCTGAGCGATCATATACAGCACGGAAAATCCGTGTTTGATAATTGACGAAAGCTCCCGCTGGAGGCGGTCATAAACTATGGGCGGAAGATGTTCCTTGAACGGCAGATCTATGCCGCTGTCCCCGTCTGGTATGGCGATAGTATCGGGATCGCAGTCGCCGTAAATACGGCAGGCGTTCTTCCAGCAGATGACCTGAAGTTCCCTTACTGCGCCCTCGATAAAAGGCGTATAAGTGCCATTTGGAAAAGGTCTCAGATCCTCGTCCATCATATCGGCGATAAGGTTGGTATTTGTCACCACAACTTCAAAAGCCTTTTCTTTGCCAAGGTAGGAAAACTCCTCCAGCATTTCATCGGTGGTTTTCAGGTAGAGAGGCGGCTGCTGCTCGGCTTCCTTGAAACCGGAGCTTGCCTGAAGGACAGTCCTGAACTTTGAATCTTCCGGATCCATAAAGTGGACGTCGCCGGTAGCGCATACCGGTATTCCCAGTTCATCTCCCAGACTTACTATCACACGGTTTATATCCCGAAGTTCTTCTTCGCTTCTTGCTTCGCCGTTTTTCAGCATGAAAGCGTTATTGCCAAGGGGCTGTATTTCGAGATAATCGTAGAACTCCGCTATTTTCAGCAGTTCGCTGCGAGGTCTGCCCATATTGATGGCATTGTAAAGTTCGCCGGCATTGCAGGCGCTTCCCACTATAAGACCCTCACGGTGCCTGATAAGTTCCGACTTGGGTATTCGTGGATTGCGGTAGAAATATTCCAGGTTGGACTTCGAGATGAGTTTATACAGATTTTTCAAGCCCGTCTTGTTTCTTACAAGGATTATCTGATGGTAAGACATACCGGCAGACTTGACATCGCTTATCTTTATTATACTGTTCAGCTTGCCGACTGTAATATCGGTATCAGGTGCGTTTTCAACAAGGGTTTTTACAAACTTGATGAATATGCTTCCGCAGACGCTTGCATCATCGCTGGCACGGTGGTGTTCAAACTCGCCGATACCCAGTTTTTTTGCCACAACGTCAAGCTTATGCTTTTTGAGTTCCGGCTGCATAAGGCGAGACATTTCAAGAGTATCTATGCTTGTAAAAGAATACTCGATGTTATTTCTTTCAAGGCAGGAAAGGATAAATCCCGTGTCAAAATCGGCATTATGCGCCACCAGAACAGGAGAATTTCCGCAAAACTCCATAAAATCGGCGACCGCTTTTTTCTCATCGGGAGCGCCCTCAACCATTTCCTGAGTTATTCCCGTAAGCTGAGTTATCTCGGACGGCACAGGCATACCCGGGTCAACGAACGTATCAAAAGTATCCACCACACGCAGATCCTTTATCCTTACTGCGCCGATCTCGATTATCCTGTCAGACCTTGGGGAACGTCCGGTGGTTTCCAGGTCAAAAGCTATGAACTCGCCATTAACGCTCCTGTCGTCGCTGCCCTTGACTATTTTCACCTCGTCAACGACTTCATACGCTTCTATTCCGAATATAGCTTTAAAATTACCGCCTTTTTTCCTGATGCCGTCAACTGCTTTCTGGGCAATGGGATATCCCTGACAAACGCCGTGGTCTGTCACGGCGATAGCCTGATGTCCCCACTGATAAGCCCTTTCTACCAGTTTGTCAGCAGGAGTAACTGCGTCCTTGGCGGACATATTCGTATGGCAGTGAAGCTCGACCCTTTTCTGAGGAGCATCGTCATTTCTCGTTTGCCGTTTGACCAGCATTATATCATACGCTTTGACCGTAGACCTGCCGTTGAACTTGTCGGTCTCCACTGCGCCTCTCACGACCAGAGTTGCGCCTGTTTTGATATATTCCAGCGCAGACTCCATCTGTTCTCTGTAAAAGCGTTCCTTTGAATAGCGGTTTGACCTGCCATTTGAAGGGTAAGCTATAACTTTCATTTCAATAGAACTGGTATAGTCTGTGAGCATCAAAGCAGCAAGCAGACCGCCCTTTCTCAGCTCTTTAGTTTCAAGGCTGAAAACGTCCCCCCAGAACACCAGCTCATCAGTATCTTCATTGACTTCCGAGAGCGGTATGAAAGTATACCCTGCGCTCACAGGACTGCCTTTCAGGACCAATGCTCTTTTGCCGATAAGACCAAATCGGGACAAGTCAATATCCACCTGCGGGAATACGGGCTTGTCTTTCTTTTCGGCGTGACCGGCTTTGTCATTCTCGAATTTATAAGCCGCAACTGTATTATTTACGTCGTCCTCATGCTGTTTTTCGTCGCAGCTGATAACGCCGTTGAATTTCACATCAATGTTCAAAGAGAACATATCGTTCATCAGTTTTACAAGGTCGTCAACAAGACCTGCTTTCTGAATAAGCTCCAGACCGCCATGTTTCAGCGTTATGTAAAGTATATTGTCTTTCAGCTGTGCCTCTGAATCATTAAAGAACCCATTAACAAGAGGATTTATCTCTTTGAGCCACTGAGACACATCTTGAAAGTAGCCGTCCTCATAAAGTTCCGGCGCATATTTGCATATTAGTTTAAATTCTCTAATTTCCAGTTTGTCAGCGATGACCTTTTCCATCACTTTGACTTTATCATATTTTACTAACTTATCAAACTCAACTTCCATATCCACCGACATGACCGACATCAGCGACACCAGCCGGATTATCCTGCCGTTTTTCATTTCTTCAGGTATTATGTCGGACAGTTCGTCAAAGAAGTTTCCGAATAATTCACTGCTCATTATTTTAACTTCCCTTACAGATCACATTTTTTCTATCTCACTCATAAGCAGCTCCAGCGCCTGATCTTCGCTGACCTTGCAGAGCTTTTCCCCGTGCTTGAACACGACTGCGCAGCCGTCTCCGCCTGCGATGCCGATATCGGCTTCCCCTGCTTCGCCTATGCCGTTCACAACGCAGCCCATGACTGCGACCGTTATATCCTTGTCCATATTTTCTGTGAGCTTTTCGACCTTTTCAGCAAGTGCTATAAGATCTATCTTTGTTCTTCCGCAGGTCGGGCAGGAAACGATCTTAACTCCGCCGTACTTGCCAAGAGCCTTTAGTATATCCTTAGCGGCGGCAACTTCCCTGACCGGACTGCCTGTTAGCGACACCCTTATAGTTTCTCCGATACCGTCAGAAAGCAGGCTTCCTATGCCGATAGCAGACTTTATAATGCCCATATGTTCAGTTCCGGCCTCGGTAACTCCCAAGTGCAGCGGATAATCGCATTTTTCTGCTATTGACCTGTAAGCCGCTATCATGCTGCTGACGTTTGACGACTTTATAGAGATAACGATGTCGCTGAAATTGCAGGACTCCAGTATCTGAACGTGCTTCATTGCGCTTTCAGCCATTGCTTCGGGAACCGGTCCGCCGTATTTAGCCAGCAGGTCTTTTTCCACCGAGCCGGAATTTACGCCTATACGGATAGGGACTTTTCTTTCGCTGCAAGCCCTTACCACTTCTTTTACTTTTTCTATAGAACCTATATTTCCCGGATTTATCCGTATTTTATCCACGCCGGCTTCACAGCAGGCAATTGCAAGTCTGTGATCGTAATGTATATCCGCAACGATCGGTACGGACACACTCGCTTTAAGCGCCGGTATGAGCCTTACCGCTTCCATATCGGGAACGGCAGTCCTTATTATCTCACAGCCTGCCTGTTCCAGTTCCACCGCCTGACGGACGTTTCCCTCCACATCATGAGCCGGAACGTTAAGCATCGACTGGATATATATTTTCTTGCCGTCAAGAGTAAGGTCTCCCACCTTGACAGGTCTTACTTTTCTATTCATTTACATCACCGTTTCTATCTTTTGATTATCCTGAGAATGTCATTGAAGGTAACTACCAGCATTAACAGCATCAGCAGAGCAAGTCCTACAAAATGCACCATTCCCTCGTGTTCCGGCTTTACAGGTTTGCGGCGCACCGCCTCGATGATAAGGAACACCAGCCTTCCGCCGTCAAGAGCAGGCAGCGGCAGCAGATTGAAAATACCCACGTTGATAGTCATGAACGCCGCCAGGAACAGCAGTTTATCCGCAAGCGCAGACCAGTCTATGCCGTTGTCTTTCGTTTCGCTGTCCACGACCTGATCTATGGAATCCACTATGCCCACAGGGCCGGAAAGGTCGTTGAGCTTATACTGACCGGTAATAAGATCTCCCAGTGATATCCAGATAAGTCTTGCATAAGAAAACGTCGTCTTAAAAGAAGTTTTTACCACCGAGCCGAAGTTCACTTCTATCGGGGTGACCTTAAAGTCTATATGCAGGTCGCCGTTATCCATATTGAATTTTACATTTTCCAGCTGAACCTTTTCGCCGTTTCTTTCCACCACCATATCAAAGACGCCGTCTTTATCGCTCTGGAACGCATAGGAAACATCTATCGGGGTAAATATCCGCAGGTCGTTCATCTTTACGATAGTATCGCCTAATTCAAGACCTGTCGCCTGAGAAGAAGCGTTTTCTTCAAACCAGGACACCTGTGTGGAAGTTATCATATCCTCGCAGGAGTGCATAATTACCACCAGTGTAAAACCCAGCAGCAGGTTCATGGACGCTCCTGCAATAACGATAAGGATACGCTTCCAGACGGGCTTTTTGCAAAAAGCCTTACTATCTGCGCTTTCGGAATCTTCCCCCTCCATAGCACAAAAGCCGCCTATCGGCAGCAGCCGGAGCGAATATACGGTCTCTCCTCTTTTGAACTTCAAAAGCTGAGGTCCCATACCCATAGCGAACTCGTTTACTCTCACGCCGCAAAGCTTCGCCACTACAAAGTGACCCAGTTCGTGGATAAAAATAATAAGTCCGAATATGAGCACTGCCAAAATAATTCCTAACATAAGCTGAATATGCCTTTCAAAATAAAGTTAAATATCTGCAATTTTACTTCTGACAAATTCTCTTGCTGCTTTATCGGCTGCAAAAACTGTATCCAGGCTGTCCGCCGGTGAGTTATCGAAGCTGTCGCAAACGCAGCTTACCAACTCTCCAATTTGCAGAAAACCGATCTTTCCGTCCAGGAAAGCAGCCACGGCTTCCTCGTTTGCGCCGTTTACCGCAGCGGGTAGGACTCCTCCTGACTTTGCCGCCTTGATGCATGCCCTGAGGCAGTCAAAAGTTTCAAGATCGGGTCTTGAAAAGGTGAGTTTTCCATAATCGGCAAGGCTGAGCGGACGGACGTCGCAGTCCATTCTGTCAGGATAAAGCAGCGCATACTGTATTGGTATCTTCATATCAGGAACTCCCAATTGAGCGATGACCGAATGATCCTGATACTCAACAGCCGAGTGTATAACGCTCTCCCGATGAACAACTATCTCTATCTGCTCAGGAGAGACGTTGAACAGGCGCATAGCCTCGATAAATTCAAGGCCCTTATTCATCAGGGTGGACGAATCCACCGTTATTTTTCTGCCCATAGACCAGTTAGGGTGAGCAAGAGCCTGTTCAACTGTAACTTTTGAAAGCTCCTCTCTGCTCCTGCCAAAAAACGGACCTCCCGAAGCGGTGAGTATCACCTTACTTAGCTGCTTGGGGTCGTTTCCTCTGAGGCACTGGAAAATTGCAGAATGTTCGCTGTCCACCGGCAGTATGGGGATATTTTTCTCAGCCGCAAGAGCCATTATTATCTCTCCGCCTGCCACCAGCGTTTCCTTATTTGCCAGGGCTACTGCAAAATCTGATGAATGATGAGCGTTCAGCGCTTCAAAGGTAGGTCTCAGTCCCACCATTCCCACAACAGAATTAAGAAAAATATCAACGTCCATACAAGCTATCTCGCAAAGACCGTCCATTCCGGTGACAACGGTTATATTCCTGCCGGAAAGCATATTTTCCAATTCATCTTTTTTTGTCTCATCGTATATGCAGACTTTCTCAACGCCAAAGCTCACCGCCTGCCGGGCAAGCAGCTGAGTGTTTTTCAGCGCCGCAAGTCCCCTGATACTTATATTATGCTTTTGTGCAACTTCTAATGCCTGAGTACCTATAGAACCTGTAGATCCTATGACCGTCATGGTCTTCATTTTGCCGCACCTCTTTTTCTTCTTTAAAAACTGCGAAAGGGCAGATACCCCCACCTGTTTGCGGCAGGAAAGATCCGCCCGTTGGATTTATACGAAAAGGTCAAAGACTGAAAGCATCACCGCCATGAACGGCGCAACGAACAGTACGCTGTCGAACCTGTCCATCACTCCGCCATGCCCCGGCATGATATTGCCGTAGTCCTTTATGCCGTACTGTCTTTTTACCAGTGAAGCCGACAGGTCTCCGAGAAGTCCTACGATAGAGCAAGCCATTCCCAGCAGGAACAACAGAAAGTAGTCAAGCTGGACGTCCGCAATAAGCTTGCCGTAAACCGCACCGATACCCACGAAAATTATACCGTTGGTAAGCGTTCCGCCGATAAGACCCTCAACAGTCTTTTTAGGGCTTATATTCGGGCAAAGCTTATGTTTGCCAAAGAACGTTCCGGCAAAGTATGCGCCTGAATCCGCCAGCCAAGCTCCGCACAAAGTCAGCACCAAAAGGAACAGTCCATGCTCATTTGAGGAATCATGCAGAGTCAGCAGGCTGTTCATAGAAGCAGTCACCAGAATAGTAGTGACCAGCATTATCGCCAGTTTATCGAACTTCAGGGTTTTATACTGTTTAAGGTAGGTGGCAAATATCAGCATAACGAAAGCCGTCTGTATCAGTGGGAACGCCTTCCATATGTATGATGAAAACGGCGTCACCAGCCCATAAGCCACACATATCAGCATTGTAGGGAAATACTTTCCGCAATCGCAGGCTCTGAACAGTTCAAACAACATTCCGCTGATGAGCAGAGCGACTGCTATTTCCAGCGCCACAGTCTTATGGAGCATCAGCACCACCACTGCGATAACTATTGCCGCCGCAGCGGAAATAATTCTGGTCTTCATGTAAAAACCGCCTTAATTTCAGATTGATAATTACTTGGAACTTTTCACGCCGCCAAAGCGTCTGTTTCTGTCAGAATAAGCTTTGAGCGCATTTTCCAGTTCCTTTTTAGAAAAATCAGGCCACAGCACATCGGTGAAGTAGTATTCCGCATAAGCCGCCTGCCAGATGAGAAAGTTTGACAGCCTTTCTTCCCCGCCCGACCTGATTATCAGATCTACCGGCGGCGCAAAGGAAGTATCCAGGCTATCGGTCACCAGCTGTTCGTTGATGTCGTCAACGGAAAGCTCGCCGTTCTTCACCTTGCCGGCGATATTTTTAACAGCTCTGGTTATCTCGTCTCTTCCGCCGTAATTGATAGCCAGCAGGCAATCCATAGCCGTGAAGTTTTCAGAGGTCTTTTCGGTATCGTCCATTTTTTCAAGAAGCGTAGGCTTCAGCACCGATCTGTCCCCTATGAACCTTATCCTGATATTCTCCTCGATAAAGTCCTTTACTTCATCGAGGTACTTTTCAAAAAGATCCATTATCGCTTCCACTTCATCTTCCGGTCTCGACCAGTTTTCGGTGGAAAAAGCATAATAGGTCACATACTTGACGCCCATATCCCTACAGGCTTTTGTTATCGTTCTGAACGTCTTTGCCCCTTCACGGTGGCCAAATTTCCTGGGAAGCCCTCTTTTGGACGCCCAGCGGCCGTTGCCGTCCATGATTATACCGACATGGGCAGGAACGTTCAGTATCTCGCCGCTTTTTTTCTTATCTGCCAAATCTATCCCTCACATCAGATGGACATGATCTCCTTTTCTTTAGCAGAGATCATTTCGTCCACATTTCCAACAAATTTATCGGTGACATTCTGGACTTCCTTTTCACTGTTTTTCAGGTCGTCCTCAGTAAGTTCGCCGTTTTTCTTCATAGCCTTGAGTTTTTCCATAACATCTCTTCTTATGGAACGCAAAGCCACCTTGGACTCTTCGCCCATCTTCTTGATCTCTTTTACAAGTTCTTTTCTTCTTTCTTCTGTAAGCTGCGGAAAATTAAGTCTCAGAACGCTTCCGTCGTTAATGGGGTTGATACCCACATCGGAAGCCTGGATAGCCTTTTCAATAGCGGTAAGCATAGACTTATCCCACGGAGTGATGACAAGTATCCTTGCCTCGGCAACAGAGATAGCCGCCATCTGGTTTATGGGAGTAGGCGCACCGTAATAATCCACAGTAACTCTGTCAAGCACTGCCGGATTGGCTCTGCCGGCTCTTACCGCGGCAAGGTCGGCGTCCAGTACGTTAAGGGTCTTTTGCATTTTTTCTTTCAGGACCTTGATCTGTTCTTTCATCTTAAATCATTCCTTTCAATGCTGTATTAACTGTTTTCAACTATAGTTCCAACATTTTCGCCCATGCAGGCTTTATAAATATTATCAGGAGCTGCTATATCGAACACTATGATAGGGATATTGTTGTCTTTGCAGAGAGATGCGGCTGACCCGTCCATAACGCCCAAACTCTTTGAAAGTATCTCGTTGTAAGTGAGGCTGTCATATTTAACAGCGTCGTCGTATTTGTGAGGGTCTTTATCATAAACGCCGTCTACCATGGTAGCTTTCAGCATTACGTCAGCCTCAATCTCGGCAGCCCTGAGTGCGGCAGCCGTATCTGTAGAAAAGAACGGATTTCCTGTTCCGCAGCCGAAAATAACGACTCTTCCCTTTTCCAGATGGCGTATAGCCCTGTTCCTGATATAAGGTTCAGCGACCTCTCTCATCGAGATAGCAGTCTGGACTCTCACCTGTGCGCCGCAGTTTTCCAGCACGTCAGCCACTGCAAGAGCGTTCATCGCCGTAGCCAGCATACCTATATGGTCGGCTCTTGATCTGTCCATTGCGCCGCTGGAGCGTCCCCTCCAGAAATTTCCGCCGCCAACGACTATTCCCACCTGCACGCCGGCGTCAACGCATTTTTTCACTGCTTCGCCATAGCCGTTCATAGTCTGGAAATCAAGTCCTATCTTATGTTCTCCAGCCAAAGCTTCTCCGCTGAGTTTAAGCAGTATCCTTTTGTATTTTGGTTCCATAAAATGCTCCTCACTATCGAATAAATTACTTACCATTTTATTTTACTATATTTTATTACTTTTGTAAAGGCATTTTTTAAATTTCGGAAATAAAAATCCCCGCTTGGCAAGCAGGGATATGTAAAATTTTTACTTTTCAGTTTAGCAGCGGCGGTCACTGGTCAAAGAAAGTTTCTTCATTTTCATTTTTGCTGGGGCGATCCATAAGTTCCCACACGGCTTTTTCAGCCGAAGTCCCCTCAAACAACACCGAATAGAGCGCCTTGGTTATCGGCATTTCCACGCCCATTTTTTCAGCAAGTGCGCAAGCCGAACCGGTACAGAAATATCCCTCCACAGTTCCCACACGGCGGACGGCTTCTTCAGGAGATACTCCCTGACCGATAAGTATTCCCGCCCGTCTGTTTCTGGAGTGCATACTCGTGCAGGTGACTATCAGGTCGCCTATGCCGGTAAGTCCCCCGAAAGTGCTGCGTTTTCCGCCCATGGAAGTTCCAAGAGCCGCAATTTCGCTGATACCCCTTGTCATAAGAGCGGCTTTGGTGTTATCGCCGCAGCCCATGCCGTCGGCAACTCCGCAGGCAAGAGCGATTATATTCTTCAGCGAACCGCCCAGCTCGCTGCCTATAACGTCATCGTTCACATATATCCTGAAAGTTCTGCCGGAAAGAGCCTTTTGTACATAAACGGCAGCTTCGTGGTCCTCAGATGCGACCACCACGGCAGTAGGGACTCCCCTTGCCACCTCCTCGGCGTGGGAGGGACCTGTAAGCACCACCACCCGATTGTCGGGAAAACATTCTTTTACCACATAGCTCATTGTTTTAAGGCTGCCCTCTTCAAGACCTTTTGAAGTGTTCACCGCAACTGTTTCAGGAGACATGAACGGAGCAGCCGCCTGGCAGACTTCCCTGACAAATTTTGACGGTATGCCGATTATCACTATATCTGCGCCACGGACGGCGGAAATATCTGCGGTAAACTTTATATTTTC
>CANRLY010000058.1 GCA_947631585.1 uncultured Clostridia bacterium | reverse complement strand
CGACAAGGAATATACTTTCAGCGGTTCGGGTCACAAAAGGTCGGGAGACATCACTTCCGGCGGACACAAGATGATACCGGCAGAAAATCCTTGTCTCACAAGGCTTCTGACCTGCGGAGCGTTATGCTCGAACGCAGTTATCAGCAGCAATACGGAAAACAGCCGCAACAGAGCAAGAAACAACGAGTGGTCGGCTGTGGGAGACCCCACGGAAGCCGCTTTGCTCATTGCAGCGGCAAAGGCTGATATTTACGTTGAAAACCTGGGGTTCAGGCGGCTTGACGAGATACCTTTTGAATCTGAGACCAGAATGATGACCGTGATAGGCTCTGACAGCAGCGGCAGGAGAGTTTCTTACATAAAAGGCGCAGTGGACGCAGTTTTAAAAGACTGCGACTGCATACTCACTCCCGGCGGCAACTCTCCGCTGACGCTGAGAGCAAGAAAACTCATTCTCAAAGCTAATGACAATTACGCCGCACAAGCGCTGAGAGTTCTTGCGTTCGCGGAAAAGAGAGACGGCAAGACGATATTTCTCGGTCTGGAAGCAATGGAGGACCCTCTCAGACCGGAAGCCAAAAAAGCCATAAAAATGTGTTCTTCAGCGCACATAAAAACAGTTATGATAACCGGCGACCACAAACTCACCGCCTGCGCAGTGGCAAGGCAGGCAGGTATCCTTAAAAAAGACGGAGAAGCCATGACCGGCGCAGAGCTTGAAAAGCTTTCAGACGAAGAACTGGACAGGCGCATAAACGGTATTTCTGTTTTTGCAAGAGTCACCCCTGACCACAAGCTGAGGATAGTACGGTCGTTCAAGCGGCTGGGGAACGTGGTGGCAATGACCGGTGACGGTGTCAACGACGCCCCTGCCATCAAAGAAGCAAGCATAGGCGTTTCCATGGGTATCACAGGAACTGACGTTACCAAACAGGCGGCAGACGTGATACTTCTAGATGACAACTTCTCAACTCTGGTAAACGCTGTGGAGCAAGGCAGGAACATATACTCAAACATAAGAAAATTCGTCAGGTATCTTATATCTTGCAACATAGGCGAAGTTGTGACTATGTTTTTAAGCATAATCATGGGGCTTCCTGTAGTGCTGCTGCCCACCCAGATACTTCTTGTGAACCTGGCGACTGATGGTCTGCCTGCCATTGCTCTTGGTCTTGAGCCGCCGGAAGAAAAGATAATGTCCTCTCCCCCAAGAAAAGACGGCGACAGCTTTTTCAGCGGCGGACTTCTCAGCCGGATAATTTTCAGAGGGATACTTATAGGACTTTTCACCATTGCTTCATTTGTGCTGTCTCTCAGAGCCGGCTGGGGACTGGACACTTCTCGTACCTGCGCATTATTCACCCTGGTCGTTTCTCAGCTGGTACACGTCTTTGAATGTAAGAGCGAAAACAAAAGCCTGTTTTCAGTTCCCTATCTGAATAACCTGTTTCTAATATTCTCGGTAGTGATATCGGCTGTTTGTCTGCTTGCCGCCATCTACCTGCCGTTTATGCAAATGGTGTTCTCCACCCTGCCGCTGAACTTTCCGCAACTGCTGCTGTCTATGGGCGCAGCCTGTGCCGTGCCTGTTATGGCGGCTCTGTTCTCAAAGTCAAAATGACTTTCAGCACATGTATATTTATAATAGTATAGCAAAAATATAAACTGCGTCGGCTGAGATAAGATCTGTCGGCGCAGTTTTTAAGCGGATATTAAAATTTCTAAATAAATAGTGACAAATGCGGCTGTTTATGATATAATGTAGATAATAAATATTCCTAAACTTTATTACCAGGGAGGATAAAAACAATGGCTGAATTAAGATGGCATCCGCTGACTCAGGACTGGGTCATGATAGCTTCAAACAGGCAGAACAGACCTCAGATGCCCAAGGATTGGTGTCCTTTCTGTCCGGGCAGCGGAAAAGTTCCCGAACAGTTCCAGGTATACGAATACGACAACGATTTCCCTGCTCTTTCACAAGACCCGCCTGTTCCGGACGATGTGGCTGACGATTTCTTCAAAGTTGCTGAGAATTACGGAAAATGCGAAGTTATCCTTTATTCGCCGGAACACATTGTCACCCTGCCGGAGCTTTCTGACAGTCACGTTGCGAAGCTGGTTGATCTGTGGTGTGAAAGATTTGAGAAAATATCCTCAGACAGCAGGATAAAATATGTTTTTATATTCGAGAACAGAGGGGACGTTGTGGGAGTTACCATGCCCCACCCACACGGTCAGATATATGGCTACCCGTTCATTCCCAAAAAGATACAGCTGGAGTGCGATTCTGCCGAAAAGTATCTTGCCGACAAAGGAAAGTGCATTTTCTGCGATATGCTGGAACACGAGAAGTCAGACGGGCGGCGAATAATTTTCTCAAATGAGTATTTCACCGTATTTCTGCCGTTTTTCACTGAGTACCCTTACGGCGTATATATTTTTTCAAACAGCCACAAGCAGTACATAACCGACTTTAACGCCGAAGAACGGGCAGTCCTCGGTAAAACTATAAAACAGACTGCCGGTATGCTGGACAGCCTGTTCGATATGAGATTCCCTTACATGATGTGTATGCACAACGCCCCTGTGAACAGCGGCAGCTTCAGTGACAATTATCACTTTCACATTGAGTTTTTCCCACCGATGAGGTCAAAAGACAAGCAGAAGTTCAACGCCTCCAGCGAGACAGGGGCTTGGGCGCACTGCAATCCGACCTGTCCTGAGGAAAAAGCCGAAGAGCTTCGGGAAGCTTACAAAAAATTCATGAGCACGCAAAAAGACTGACAAAACAAAAGACCGCTTTGCTGTATTTGCAACAGGCGGTCTTAAATTTTTTTGCAGATAAGAAGATCGTTGTTATAATCGGTAACGGTGACCCTTTCGCCTACATCTATCACTTCATGAGACACAGCCCCTGCACGGACAAGTTCATCGTCAATTTTGATCTGTACGCTTCCGCCGGATTTCCCCACTTGCTTTATCACCGTTCCCTGGCAGCCTACAAACTTGGAATACTCTACTGTCAGCCGTTTTTGTTTTGCAGAAAATATCAGCATTATCACAAAGTGAAGCAGCAAAGTCATCACCACGCCGCAGCATATCCCGATAAGCTGGGAAGCCACGACTGAGAAGTCATTCAGGCGGAAGGCTATCCCCACAGAACCCTCTATTACCAGATATATCAGCAGGTTCGGGAGGGAAAACAGCCCCGGAGGTCTGTACTGCACGCCTTTATCCAGATATTTCAGATATTCCTTGACCACAGCCACTATCAGCAGCAGCAGCGACGGCAGAATAAATACCAGCGTCAGCTTGGTAAACAGATTCATGGGATCCCACCACTTAGACAAGGCGCACACCTCCTTTTGGAACAGATATTGATTTTTTCTTACCGCAAATATATTATACAACTGAATTTTTATTTTGTCAATCAAATTCTGAAAAATTCACAATTTAATCGAAACATAAAATTCATAAAATTATTATATCAAATCCGAAATGCCTGCAATTCCGCCTAAAATGTAAACTTCAAAGCAAAAAAGAGAGAACATTTTTTTGCTCTCTCTTTAAATTTTTATATTCTTTGAAACAGGAAATATAAACATTTTAAACTACACCGAAAACTGCGAATTATACAGGTCGAAGTAGAAGCCGCCTTTGGCGATGAGCTGGTCGTGAGTTCCCTGCTCGATTATCCTGCCTTTGTTCATCACAAGTATGTGATCCGCCTTTCTTATGGTAGAAAGCCTGTGCGCCACCACAAAACTTGTCCTGCCCTCGGTCATCTGGTCAAAAGCCTGCTGTATCCGTATTTCAGTACGGGTATCTATAGAGGACGTAGCCTCGTCAAGTATCAGCATCTGAGGCAGACTGAGCATTACTCTTGCAATACAAAGAAGCTGTTTCTGTCCCTGAGATATATTAGAACCGTCGTCGGAAATTTCAGTCATATAGCCATTGGGAAGCCTTTTTATAAAGCCGTGGCAATGGGCTGCTCTGGCTGCTTTTTCAACTTCTTCCTGAGTGGCGTCCGGCTTGCCGTAAGCTATGTTTTCAAATACAGTACCCGACCTGAGCCATGTTTCCTGAAGAACCATTCCATATAGCGACCTGAGAGAATCCCTCTTCATTTGTCTGACAGGCACGCCTGACACCCGTATCTCCCCAGAATCCACATCATAAAACCTCATCAGCAGATTTATAACAGTGGTCTTTCCGCAGCCGGTAGGTCCAACTATCGCTATTTTCTGACCGGGCTTGACTGCAAGTTCAAGATCCTCTATGAGTTTAACGTCCGGCGAGTAGGAAAAGCTCACTTTATCCAAAGTGACAGTTCCGTCGGTAGTTTCAAGTGAAACGGCGTTTTCCGGATCGGGAGTCTGCGGCGGCTGGTCTATAACGTCAAAAATACGTTTTGCCGAAGCTATTGCGCTTTGCAGCTCCGTTATAACGCCGCTTATTTCGTTAAAAGGCTTGGTGTACTGGTTGGCATAGCTGAGGAAGCAGGACAGCTGACCAACAGTGATATTTCCGCCTATAGCTGCCAGCGCACCGAAAATTCCTACGCCGGAATAGACCAGACCGTTCACGAATCTGGTGCTGGGGTTAGTAAGCGACGAAAAGAACAGCGCTTTCACTCCGCACACACGGAGCCTGCAGTTTATCTCGTCAAAGCGTTCTTCCGCCTGCTTTTCATAGCCGAACGCCTTGACTATCTTCTGGTTGCCCACCATTTCTTCCACCAGCGAAGTAAGCTCGCCCCTGGTTTCCGACTGGACTTTGAACATACTGAAAGTTTTTTCAGCGATAAAGCTTGCCACAAACAGCGAAAGGGGGGTTATCAGCACAACTACCAGCGTTATTTTAAGATCTATGGAGAGCATGAAGCCTATAGTTCCGAAGATGGTTATTATTCCTGAGAAAAGCTGAGTAAAGCCCATCAGCAGACCGTCTGAGATCTGCTCAACATCTGTTATCATTCGTGAGATGATATCCCCATGGCTCACCGAATCTATATACTTTAGCGGCACGTTCTGCAAGCTCTCGAACGCTTTCACACGGATATCCCTGACAGTGCAGTAAGCCAATCGGTTGGTACAGAGGTTCATCAGCCACTGGGTAATACAGGTAATTCCCACAGCTGCGGCAAATTTTATCAGTATCTTAACAATGCCGTCAAAATCGACAAGTCCTTTATCTATAACCAGATCCAGGGCGTTTCCTGTGAGGATAGGAGCATAAAGCGTCAGTCCCACCGAGATAACGGCAAAGACCATTGCCAGCACCAGATAAACAGTATAAGGCTTTGAAAAGGAAAGTATCCTTCTGAGCACGCCCTTTTGAGCGGAAGTACGGTTTTTCATTTGTTCTCAGCCTCCTCTTCTGTGAGCTGAGACAGGCAGATCTCTTTATATACAGGGCAATCAGCCAGAAGCTGCTGATGAGTCCCGATACCTGCTATCTCGCCGTCGTCCATAACGACTATCTTATCGGCGTTTCTGACAGTGGAAGCCCTTTGCGAAACTATTATCACCGTTTTGCCGTCGGTCTGGGAAGCTATAGCTTTTCTCATTCTGGCGTCGGTCGCAAAATCAAGCGCAGAAGCCGCATCGTCAAGGATAAGAATATCCCCTTGTGAGACCAACGCCCTTGCGACAGTGAGCCTTTGCCTCTGACCGCCGGAGAGATTTCTTCCGTTCTGCTGGATAAGCATATCCAGCCCATCAGGGGACGCATCGACAAATTCCCTTGCCTGCGCTATTTCCAGAGCCTTATAAATATCCTCGTCTGCGGCGTCGGGTCTGCCCCACTTGATATTGTCACGGACAGTCCCTCTGAAAAGCATAGCTCTCTGCGGAACTACCGCTATTTTTCTTCTCAGTTCTTCCGAAGAATATTTTTTCACGTCAACTCCGTCAATGAGGAGCTTCCCTTTTGAGACATCGTAAAACCGAGGTATCAGGTCGATAAGTGTAGACTTGCCAGAACCTGTTCCACCTATGACGCCGACAGTCTCGCCTTTATTTATAGTAAGGTCTATATCGCTCAAGGCGTATTCGCCGCTTTCCCCATAGGCAAAGGAAACGCCCCTGAACTCCACGGCTGCTGCATTATCGCCGGAAGTTTCATGAGAAGCGTTCTCCTCATAGACGACTGACGAGTCCACATCGAACACCTGATTTATCCTGCCGGCAGATGCAGAAGCTTTTGTGAAGATTATTATAAGGTTTGCAAGAGCCACCAGCGCAAGCAGTATCTGGGACATATAATTGACCAGGGCGATGACTTCCCCCTGTGTTATATCGCCTGCATAGACAGTTTTTCCGCCAAACCATATGATAGCGGCGATAGCTATATTCACCACGGCGTAAGTTGCAGGATTGAGCAGTGCAGATATCCTTCCGGCAACTATCTGATATCTCATAAGTTCCTGAGAGGTCTGAGAGAAGTCGTCTATCTCCTCGTCCTGTCGGGAAAACGCCCTTATCACCCTTACGCCCACAAGATTTTCCCTGGTGAGAAGCGACACTTTGTCCAGGCGTTCCTGGATAGAAGTATACTTCGGGAGCGAAAAGTGCATCACAAGATATATGATAAGTCCGATAAGAGGAGACGCCAGCAGGAATATGAGGGTGAGTCTGGCGTTTATAAGAAAAGCGGCGATAACAGCCCCCACCACGATAAACGGCGACCTGAGAAACAGCCTGAGCAGCATATTCACGCCTGTCTGGGTCTGGTTTATGTCGCTGGTCATACGGGTAACCAGAGTGGCAGTTCCTATCTTGTCTATCTCCTTATAGGAAAAACTGTTAATATGCCTGTAAAGGTCCTTTCTAAGAGAAGTGCCGAAGCCCATAGAAGCTTTTGCCGCAAAATACTGTGCAGTTACCGAGCAAAGCAGCCCCAGCAGACCCAGCAGCACAAGAACAGCTCCCATCTTTATGATATAGGAACTGTCGCCGTTTTTTATGCCCACATCTATGATCTTTGCCATTACTATAGGAACTATCAGTTCAAATGTCGCTTCGGTCATTTTGAACAAAGGTCCCATTATACTTTCAAACAGGTGATCTTTCAGGTATCTGAACAATCTGAACATTTCATCGCCTCACTAACAAAGTTGATTATAACATACATAAGACAAATTCGCAAGCATTATTTTTGCGCAGGGCATTGCAAGGAACGCTTTGATATGTTATAATAATTTGTGACAGGAGGCTTACGCTATGGATATGATAACTTCCATCGACAATGCGATCTTTGGCTTTTTCGAGTCGCTCAACAGCGGTCTGGCGGACGTATTTTTTAAATTCTTCACTTATCTTGGCAACGCCGGCATAGTCTGGATAGCAGCAGGTATCCTAATGCTGTTTTTCAGAAAGACCAGGTCTCTGGGTTGCTGTATGCTTGTCTGTCTGGCTCTGACCTTTATAGCCAACGACCTTATCATAAAGCCGATAGTCCATCGGGCAAGACCTTTCATTGCCGACCCCACCATAAGGCTGATAATTTCAGCTCCGGCAGGACACAGCTTCCCATCGGGACACACTGCCGCAGCGTTTTCCTGTGCAACAGTCATTTTTATCCAGCACAAGAAAGCAGGTCTGGGGGCGTTCCTGCTGGCTGCGCTCATCGGGGCGTCAAGGATATATTTGTTCGTCCACTACCCTACCGACGTTTTCTGCGGTGCGGTGATAGGCATTATCTGCGGCATAGTTTTTTCAAAGCTCTATCTGTTCATTCAGGACAAGATAATTGAAAAGATAAATTCAGCCGCCGGCGTTCAGGGAAAGGATAAATAAGTATGTTCGGCATTTTCAAAAAGAAAGAAATAGGCGGCTTTGGCGGCAAGGAACTGAAAAAGAAGCTGTACAGTCTCAGGTCAAAGCGGATAAACTGCGTTTACACCGACCTGAAAGAGCTTATCTGTCAGCAGCGGCTGGACGAGACGGCTCTGCTGAGTCTTGCACCGGTGAATTATTACGCTTTAAAGCCCCAGTACATAGAGGCTCATTACTTCTACAGCGAGGACTACAGCGAGTGCTATGTGAAGTTCACATCTTACGACAATGACAAAGTGACCGGCGAAAGCGAAATATTCGCCATACCTGCGCAGGTCCTGGCAAAGGCGTTTGCAAAGGTCGGCATAATAGTGACGCTTCCCGTAAATGGTCAGAACGTTTGAAAAGGAGAGTTTATATTTGAAAGCCAGAGTTATAAAGCCAAAGGAAAGGCTGCTTTATTACAAGCTAGAGGGTGAAAAGGCAAACGGCGTATGCAAACTTGCGGCAGAGCTTGGAATAGAAGCAATGGAAGTGACTGAGGAAAGCTGTCGGGAACAGGTAGGCCGGCTGGCAGGCTGGAATGGGTTTTCTTCCGAACAACAGCAGCTTACAGAAAACAGCGGTCTGCCGCAGAATGAGTGTCTTGTATTCTGTGGTATAGACGGCGCAAAGATGAAAGTCTTGCTCACCCAGCTCAGGCAAAGAGGTCTTTCTGTAGACCTGAAAGCCGCCGTCACTCAGTACAACCAGAACTGGCGGTTCTGCGACCTGCGGGGGGAACTTATAAAAGAACACAAGCAAATGCACGGGCTATAAACAGCAAAACAGCTCCCATCTCTGAGATGAGAGCTGTTTTTATTACATATCTACCGCTTTTGCAAGCGTTACATACAGTGTTGAAAATTTGTTTGCCATATATTCCGCCCTGGACGACCGGAACTCCGGCTGGTCGTTATAAGGCACCGGGAATTTCAGTCTGACGATAGTGCCGCTTTCAGTGCCTTTGCTTACAATGCTGAGTTCGCCGTCATACTCTTTGGCAAACAGTTTTACAATGGCAAGCCCCAGTCCCTCTTTGCTTCCCTCTAAGATATTATACTCCCTATCTTCGGAGCAGATCCTGTCCAGCACCTCGCCGGGGATACCTTCGCCGTTGTCCTCAACCACCAGCGTTACTATCCCCTCTCTCTGGGTCAGGCTAACGCCTATTTCCTTTATCTCGGAAATATTATACAAATAGGAATTTATGATAAGATTTATAACGACCGATGAAAACTTTTCAAAGTCGGCAAACAGCGTGACGTTCGGCTGAATATCCACGTTAAACTTCACCGTGTCCCCGAATTTAAGACGGCACACTTCGATTATCGACTGGACAGCAGCCGATGCGCTGCCGTCAGTTCTCTTTCCGGTGCCGGTGAAAAACCGGTTTATCTGAGCGGAATTTATCGTTCCTGCAAGAAGTTTATAACAATTTGATTCCGCTGCGGTTATATACGAACACTCATCGTACAGTTCCTTTCCCTCAAGGGCTGTACGGAGCATGGTCATATTTGCCACTATACCTGCTGTGTACCTGCGCATTTCAGATATGTTCCTGCCCGGAGTGACACGTCCGCCGAAAAGTTCCACCGGCGATATCTGACGCAGAACATAACCGCACGGCTCAGTCTCGCCGTTTTCGCAAACGGGATTAATGGCAAGAGCAGTGATCTTGTCCTTTACGCTCAACACTGCAAAACATTCTTCGCTGACAGGCAATCCGCAAGGATAACCTGCCCTGGTGTACACGGCAAGGTCCTGCGGAGAGATCCTTCCGCTTATATTGCCGCATCCGCTCCAAAGCACCTCTAGTCCGCTGCTTATGACTGCGCACTGAGACATGGAGTTTTCAAGCAGGCTTTTGAGCATTGCTAACGTTTCAGGTCTCATGTCGGATCCTTTCTGATTTTATCTGTAACAATGTTTTAATTATAACAATCTGCGGCGTTCCAGAAATTAAATTTTTATGAACTAATCGTTATATTTATCGCAATCAGCCCTGAGCGTTCCGCCGTATGACTATCAGCAGTCCCCGATATGACCGCTCAGCAGGCTTTTCTGCGGCAGTGTTAAACTTTTCCCGAATATATTGATAAAATTTTCAAAAAGGCTTGCAAAATATAAAGAAATGTTGTAAAATATAAATAGAAATTTATTAGGAGGTATATTTACTATGGCAGTTAAAGTTGCAATTAACGGTTTTGGACGTATCGGACGTCTGGCATTCAGACAGATGTTTGGCGCAGAAGGATATGAGATCGTTGCTATCAACGACCTTACTAAGCCTTCCATGCTGGCAAACCTTCTCAAGTACGATACTGCTCAGGGCGGTTACTGCGGAAAGATCGGCGATAATCTTCACACTGTAGAGGCTGATGACGAAGCCGGAACTATTACCGTTGACGGAAAGACCCTCAAGATTTATGCTATGGCTAAGGCAGCTGAGCTTCCTTGGGGAGAGATCGGCGTTGACGTTGTTCTGGAGTGCACAGGTTTCTACACCTCCAAGGCAAAAGCGGAAGCGCACATCAAAGCGCTAAGAAGGTTGTTATTTCCGCTCCCGCAGGCAACGACCTTAAAACTATCGTTTACTCTGTAAACGAGGACACACTTACCGCTGAGGACACTATCATTTCGGCTGCTTCATGCACCACTAACTGTCTTGCGCCTATGGCTAAGGCTCTTAATGATTATGCTCCTATCCAGAGCGGTATCATGTCCACTATCCACGCTTACACCGGCGACCAGATGATCCTTGACGGTCCTCACAGAAAGGGCGACCTGAGAAGAGCAAGAGCAGGAGCTGCTAACATCGTT
>CANRLY010000057.1 GCA_947631585.1 uncultured Clostridia bacterium | reverse complement strand
TCTGCGGCGGAGCTATTCGGGGCAAGTTCTGAAAACACTATCTTCACCCTGAACGCCACTCATGCTCTTAACATGGCGATCAAAGGCGTTATGAACGGCAGCGGTCACATTATTATTTCTTCGTTGGAACACAATGCGGTAGCAAGACCGGTATATGCGCTGGCTTCAAGGACTGATGTGACATATTCGGTGGCGGACATTGCAGAGGACGATGAAGTCACCATCTCAAACTTTGAAAGTCTGATAAGGAGGGACACCAAGTGCATTTGCTGCACGGTGGGTTCAAACGTGACAGGAAAGGTCGCCCCTTATCGGGAACTGGCGCAGCTTTGCAGGGAGCGTGGGATATGCTTTATCGGCGACGCTTCTCAGGCTGCCGGAGTGATACCGCTGAAGTTATCGGACGGTTTTAGCATTTTGTGTATGTCAGGACACAAGGGGCTTTACGGTCCTACCGGTACAGGGCTTCTCATCACTGACGGAAGTTTTCCCATCTCCACAATAATAGAGGGCGGAACTGGAGCGACTTCGGCGGAACTGGAGCAGACGGGTTCTCTTCCGGAGAAGCTGGAAAGCGGAACTTTAAATTCCGCAGGCATAATAGGTCTGGGAGAGGGGATAAGATTCGTAAAGCGCATTGGGATACAGAATATCCGCAGCAAGGAGGACCGGCTTTGCAGGATTTTCATAGCCGGCTTATCGAACATACCCGGCTGTGTGGTCTACCGCAGCGGAAAGGGAGAGTACCTGCCGGTGGTATCTTTTAATTTGAAAGGGCTGACTTCCCAGCAGGTCGCTTCTTACCTAGACAAAAGGGGGTTTGCGCTGAGGGGCGGACTCCAGTGTGCGGCTCTTGCCCACAGGAAGCTGGGTACGACCGAAGTGGGAACAGTCAGGTTCTCGCCGGCATATTTCAACAATGACGGGCAGGTATTTGCGCTTATCAAGGCTATTCGGGAAATAAAAGTTTAAAAAAAGACCACCCATTATCGGGTGGTTTTTTCGTTTATTTTAACTATCTGGAACTCTTCTTTTTGCGGCGGCGTTTCTTTTGGGTCTTTTTGAGTATTGCAATGAACACCACTACATAAAGCACGACAACTCCCACTATTACCGCAATAACGATCTTGAATGAAGTAGACTGAGGAAAGCTCTTTGCGACCTCGGTCTTTTCCTTTATGATAGACCTGTCCACTGACGCTGTGGCAATAAGGTCTATAGTGGCAAGGGTCTGACCGCCGTAGGTAAGTTCCACCGTGCCAAGCTTATCCCCCTCTTTTACAGGAGCGATAACATTTTCAAAAAGGCTTATTTTCTTTTTGATATCAGAGATCTTCTCGATACTTTCCTTATACTTGATTACTTCCTCGCTGTCCCCTTCTTTGACGGACTTAGCCACAGGCCAGAGACATTCATAACTCTGGGAAGGTCTGAGGTTCACGGTAGTTTTGCCCTCGCCGTAGTCAACCTCGATATCGGTTATCTCAGACTCGCTGTTTATGACCTGCTGAAAATCCAGAGAGGAAAACGCCCAATCGTAAAGAGCGATATGGTCAAGGCAGTTATACATAACGCTGTTGCCCTCGCTGTCCTCAGAGGGCGCTCCCATGGAGATTATCATATAGGTGACTCCGTCCTTTTCGGCGTAAGAAGCAAGGCATCTTCCGGCTTCGATAAGAGTACCGGTTTTTATACCCATTGCGTAGCCGTAGTGATATTCAGAGCCGACCTGGAGCATTTTATTGGTATTTACTATAGTAGTGCCGTCCGGATGCTCAGTGGTCGGCGCCATTTCATAGTTTGGTTTTGAAACTATTTCAGCGAACAGCGGGTATGTATCCAGCGCATACCGGCAAAGTATCGCCATATCCTCGCAGGTGGTATAGTTATCCTCCGGGAAAAGCCCATGCGCATTGGAAAAATGCGTATTTACCATGCCCAGCTCAGAAGCTTTGGCGTTCATTCTTTTAACAAAGCCCTCTATCGAGCCGGAAACATTCACAGCAAGGATATTTGCAGCTTCGCAGGCGGAAGGCAGCATAAGCGCATGGAGCAGGTCGTAATAGGTGACTTCTTCGTCCATCTGGATATCCGCAGTGGAGCAGCCTGTTCCCCACAGTTCCTCAAAGGCTTCTACTCCGCCGGAAGCTTTCACCGTCTTTAAGCTGTCCAGGTCGTTTTTGAACTGATCCAGCACGACCACGCAGGTCATTATCTTTGTCAGGGAAGCCGGCACTCGTTTTTCTGATGCGTTTATCGAGACCACCACGTCGCCGGTATCCAGATTAACCATATACACCGCCGGCGATCGCAGGTCGATACCTGTATTGAAGTTCATCGCTCCGGCGTTTACAATGCTTCCTGCCAGGACGGTAACGGTAATGACCGCACACATCACAAATGCGCTTATCCTTTTAAACATATGTCTGTCTCCTTTTCAAATTTTGGGTTTTCTCAGACCTCGTCGGTCACGGAAAACAATATATTTCGTCCTGACTTGCCTGTCCGGCAGACCAGTTCTGCGCTTTCAAGAATGGAAAGAATAATTCTGCCGCTGTTCCTGTCAATGCCAAGTGCGGCGGCATATTCGGCGGAAGTGAAGTCCTTTTCCACCGTTACCGGAAGATACCGCAGATAGTCTCTGTAACTTTCAAGCCGCAGTTCGCCGATAATGCGTCTGGGTATCCTGTCGTAACGGACAGAACCCCTCTTGCGGTTGTCAGACCTTTTATTATTGAGACTGCGTATCTCGTCCACCTCTAAAAAGCAGGCTACAAAATGAAAGTGCGGGTCTCGTATATACCGTCTCAGCGGATAAAGCTCCCCCATTACCGAAAACTCGCTGGGGCGGTGCGGCGATCTTCTCGGCTTGGAAAGTTCGCCGGTCTGTTCGTCCAGCCAGATAAGGCGTTTTTCCCTGGCAACCGGATAGACCACCGTCACATCAGCCGCCGGCAGGAACTGTTCAAGTTTCGGGATAAGCTTAGAGAGCTGTCGGGTCTGTATCTCGATTATACCGTTTTCCCCGACTATATCGGCAATAAAGTTGCCTATCCTGACTTCATGAGAGCTGCTGTCAGGCTCGTAATACTCTTTCAGCACGGCGTGGAGAGTTTTTTCACCAAGCGTGCCTATCCCACCGCCGCCGTGACCGCCGTCAATTATCTTTGAACAAGCCTGCTGAAATCTCAGTTCGTCCATGGCTTTTCCTTTCCGCCAAACAAGCTATACACCATACACAAGTAATTATATCACAGCAGGCGCACAAATGTCAACCGATAAAACGCAACTATGCTGCGAATATGTACAAGCGGAAGTGAAATATACTTTCTTATCAACAAGTTTACTGTCGGGGAATATCGCATCATGGAGTACCGTTGTTTATACAGCTGTGAAAAAAACGGGAGAAAAATAAAGGTCATGGGACCTGTGCGCTCCGATGAGGAGGCAAAGGATCTCATGACCGAACAGGCTGAAAGGATAAGCAGGATAGTTGGGTCTCAGGCTTTTACACCAGAGACACCCGATACTTCTTCAGCCAATAGTTTACCTGAAGAAGATACGCCATTATCTGGGGGTCAGCCATAAGCTGACCGTACCAGTAGACGGTTTCCGACATGGTGAGCAGGTGTTCTATGCTTTCTTTCTTTACAATATTCAGCAGCGGTGAGGAGGGGTCGTCTGCCACTTCTTTAAGAAGCTGAGACACCGCTCTTGTGTAGGCAGGGTCAAAGGTCTTGGGGTAAGGGCTTTTTTTGCGTTTTACCACCTTTTCGGGCAGGATATCGCTGACCGCTTTTCTGAGAAGGCCTTTTTCCCTGCTCTTATAGTCCTTAAATTCCCAGGGGACGGTATAAAGATACTCAACGATACGATAGTCGCAGAAAGGCACTCTGACTTCCAGACCGCTGTACATGGACATTCTGTCCTTGCGGTCAAGGAGGGTCTGCATGAACCAGGAGAGGTTCAGGCGGGTCATTTCTCTCATACGCAGTTCCAGAGGAGAATATATCCGGTGGTTTTTCACTTCCGAAACGGTGGAAAGGTACTTATTGTGGACAAACCTCTGAGGGTCTATTCTGCTGAGGATATCGTCTTTCAGGAGAGAAGCCCGATATGCGGTGCTTTGGCTCCAGGGGAAGCCATCGGTCTCACGGATAGTTTTATCTCTGTACCAGGGGTAGCCGCCGAAGATCTCGTCTGCACATTCCCCAGAGAGAGCCACGGTGCAATGCTTTTTGACTTCTTTGCAAAAAAGCAGCATAGAGCCGTCCACATCGGCAAAAGCCGGCAGGTCTCTGGCGTCCACCGCCCGAAACAGGCTATCCACCAGTTGGGGGGTATTTATCACGACTTTATGGTGTTTACAGCCAAGGTATCTGACCATTTCTTCTATATACTCGTCGTCTGCGTCCGGCTGGAATTTATTTGGGGTAAAATACTTATCGTTGTCACGGTATTCCACGGAAAATGTATGGAGTTCCCTGCCCTGCCGGCGGTAAGCTGACGCCGCTACCGATGAGATTATACTTGAATCCAGTCCGCCTGACAGGAACGTACAGAGGGGGACGTCCGAGACCAGCTGGCGTTCTATGGAATCGGTCACAAGGAAGCGTGTTTTTTCAAGCGTTTGTTCAAATGTATCCTCATTGGGGACATCTTGGACGTCCCAATACTTAAAGGAACGGAATCTGCCGTTTTCAAAAAAGCCGCAGCAGGCAGGGGGAAGTTCCTCGATATCCTTGAACACTCCGCAGCCGGGAGTTCTTCCCGGACCTATCAGCATTATTTCCGCAATGCCTGCGGTATCAACTTCCGCCTTTACGCAGGGCGACTGCAGGATACCTTTTATTTCCGAAGCGAAGATAAATCTGTCGCCTTTCACGGTATAAAAGAAAGGTTTCACGCCTATTCTGTCCCTTGCCGCAAAAAGTCTTTCGGTATCGTTTTCCCACACGGCAAAAGCGAATATCCCGTTAAACTTATGTACGCAGTTTTCTTTCCAGCAGATATAGGCTTTCAGCACCACTTCGGTATCAGAATCCGTCCTGAAAGAAAACCCCTTGGCTATCAGCTGGTCTCTGACCTCTTTGGTATTATAAAGTTCGCCGTTGTAGACTATGACGTACTCGCCTCCATAGCTTTTGGATATCATCGGCTGAGTACCTTTTTCCACATCTATGACTGCCAGTCGGTTATGGACAAGCGCAGCTTTTTCGGTAACATAAACTCCGCTCTGGTCCGGACCTCTATGCCGCAGCGCCTCTTTCATTTTATAGGCAGTTTCCACGCAGCAGTTATCCTCCGGATACACTCCGCAGCAATTTATCATTCCGGCGATCGAACACATACAATATTCCTCCTGAGATAGTGATTTTGGCTTTACCTTGATATTATATGCCAAACGCCGCTTTACTGATAAAACTATTGCTGAAAGGTCGGAAGCCCCCCTGCAAAGGAGCTTTCAGCTCCTCTGCGCAGCGCAGCCTGCGCTGCGCAGAAACGTCCGGCGTCTTTACAAGACGCCGGACGTTTGCAGGGGGAATGTATTCCGTTTTCTCCAGGAGTTATTTTATCCCTTCTCTTTCGAGTCTTCTTTCCTCATACTTGTGTTTTGTCGCAAGGCCGCCCCTGATGTGACGCTCCCGCTTGTTTTCCTCCAAAACTTCTTTTACCAGTTTATACAGGTGCGGGTGGATCTTTTCCAGCTTTTCAGATACGTCCTTATGAACGGTCGATTTTGATATGCCGAACTTTTTTGCTGTTGCTCTGACCGTAGCTTTATTTTTCAGTATGTATTCTCCAAGAACTATTGCTCGGTCCTGATCCTTTGGCATTTCCATTTGTCTCACTCCAATACACGTTTTTGTTAATTATATGCGTTGGAGCGTTCAATAATTCATGTTCGCAGCACACAGTTTTATTCCGGACAAAAGAAAAACACGCTTCCTCAGCAGAAAACGTGTTATTTAGTATCGTCAGAGTTTCTTTATCAGACCGTTCACATACCGGACTATAGTCAGCGAATCGTTGATGTTGACGTCTCCGTCGCCGGTAACGTCCGCCGCTTTGAGCTGTGCGGCGTTGAGCTTTGACAGACCGTTCACATACCTGACTATAGTGAGCGCATCGTTTATATTTATTGTTTTGTCTCCGGTAACGTCGCCTTTTGCCAGGTCGTCAGCCGGTCTGACTATTGTGACTTTATATGTCCTTGTCAGTCCGCTTGGCGATTTACAGGTTATCTTCACAACATTATCTCCCGGCTCTAATGCGATCTTTCCGGTGCCGGACACCGTGGCTTTGGAATGGTTCGCCGCCGCCTTGACGGTTACTGAAGCAGTTCCCTTTGGCACTTCCACCTCATAGTTATAGGTATATCTGTTAAACTTCGGCGAAAGGGTGAGAGAGCCTACCGTTATGCTGTCAAGCAGGTTATTATTGCTCAGGTCGGAAGTGGGCTTTGCACAAGCCTTTTCGGGCATATCGGTATAGACTGGGATTTTAAACTCCAGCGCAGAGTTGAACAGTACGGAAGGATAGGCGTTTTTCATGATCCTTGCTTCCGACTCAGCCGCCTGGACGTTTGTCATATACTGGTGGTTATACAATCCGTTGCCGCCGTCTACAACGTCAAATTTCTGAAGATAAAGGGTGTCCTGCAATTTATCAATATAACCTGTACCTATCCACACAGAGCCGCCGACTATTGACTTATACTGGTTTGTCCACGGCAGAGAGAAAGTGGCGTTGGTGGTGGCGGCATAGCGTGCGCCGTTTTCAGCCGCAGTTCTTCCGCTGGAAGCAAACGCCTGTATATTGAAGAAATTGAAATATCCCTTATGTCCTGTAACAGTTCCCGAAGAAAGAGACGTACCGTTGATGCCCTGTTCCTGCAAAGCCCTGGAAGCAAGGTGGTAAGGGCTTACTCCCGACGCCTTTGCAGCCGCCATGAAAGTGGAAGAATATGTATAGGTCTTTTTTGTATCGGGAGTGGTATAGCTGCCTTTCATAAAGGAGTTTTTAAGTATAGTCTTAACATTGGCCTCAGTCTGGACATTCTTATTATAGGAAAGGTTCTCGAACATAAGTATAGTCGCATCGTTAAGGAAGTTCCTGGGGTCAAGGTAATATGCGATGAGCTTTTCGGACGCCGCTACCCAGCTGCTTCCGTCAAGTCCCACATAAGAGTCGGTATTGAAATTATATGCGCCCTTTTCCATTGATTTCCACGACTCAAGGTTACTGATGCCGACCAGGTTCTTTCCCAAGACCTTTTCATTTTTCAGCACGTCGGACCATTTCAGCCCGGTGTCCTGAGCGACAAATATCCATTTCGGGTGCTGTTCATGGAGCAGCCGCAGCGCCGGCTTATAGCTTTCAGGGAATCCCTGTTCGGTCAGGTAAGCCTCAAAGTCCTTATCTTCAGCCGGCGGTTTCGGGTTTGAAGCCGGATCTATCATTATGTAGTCCTTAGACGCATAGCCGGTGATCTTGGTAGAGCCGGACTTATAGGTTATCTTATAAAAATTGCCGCTTGAGCCCAGTATCGTGACCTTTGCATCGTTATACAGCTTGCCTACCACAGACGCAGATGTTGACGGCGAACTTCTCACGTTTAAATATGTATATATGCCGTAGACCGTTCCCGTTTTGGTCTCGCCTGCAAAAATAGACGGCGCACACACTATCAGGAACAGCATAGCCGCAGCAATGGCAGCCGCCACCGTTCTCATTCGTACTGAAGTTTTCATTTTATTATCTCCCGGATCGCTGGAATTTGCTTGATTTTTCCAAAACAGAATAAAAGTTTCAGAAAAAATCAGCGTACTTACAAATACATTATAGAACAAGGGTTTGCGATTTGTCAAGCAATTTTGCGAAATTTCAGCAGTTTTTCAGAAATTTCTTTCTGTTGCACTGTTCACAAAAAATTTACTTTTGACGAAAACTGCCAAAAGTTACAGATCAATTACAAGATATAGCGTTCAACAGGTCATACAAATGTCCAAAAGTAGTTGAACGCATGATCTGAACTGTCATTATGGCGGTTTTGCGCAATTCATGTAAAATTTTATTGTTGACAAGACTGGTATTGAATGATATAATTTTATTACATAGCAGTTACAAACGCTGAAATATATAAAAAAGCGGTTCTTTCATATAAAGGAGGCACTCAGATGAGATTTAGTTTTAAAAAGCTGTTGGTCGGCGGTATCACCTCCGCTATCATAGCTACAACGGTGGCTACGTCCATTTCAGCCAGCAACGAGAGCAAGTTCACCATCACGCCCACGGCGACTTCGGTAAAAGCCGGAGGTTCTTTTGATGTTAATGTGGCTTATGTTCCGGGCGGAAAAGGAGTTGCCGCTTTTACCATCGACCTTAAATACGACCCCTCGAAAGTTGAAGTACACGTTCCCACCGATGCAGAGATGGACGGCAAGTACAGCGTAAGCACGAAGTTTGACTTTGTCAGCTACAATTACCAGTATGCCAGCGGCACGGTGAGGATAACCGGTTTAAAGTCAAAAAACTTAACGGCTAATTCAGACCTTGCGCTGGTGACTTTCAAAGCAAAAAAAGGCGTCACCGGCAAAATGCCTTTCTGGATAGAAGCGAACACGGTCACGACTATCGACAGCGACGGCAGTTATTTAAATGCCTCATATTCTGCGCCTACTAAGTCGTCGCCGAAGTATGTTACCATAAAGTCAACGACAACGACTACCACGACTGCGAAAAAGACCACCACTACGACCAAGAAAACCACTACTACGGCAAAGAAAACTACTACCACTGCCAAGAAAACCACTACAAAGGCTACTACCACTACCACAAAGGCAACGACTACTACTCCCAAGCCTACGACTACGACCACTACTACCCCCAAGCCTGCGACTACCACTTCACAGAGGCTTCTTGCGGCTACAAGACCGGCTTCTGAGACTGTGACTGAGGCGGCAACTACTTCTGCTGAACCGGAAACTTCAACAACTACGGCACAGGAAACTTCCGCACCGGAGACTACCACTGCCAAGCAGACGGAAGTCAGCGGCGGAAGCGACCCGAACGAGCCGGACAGCACGCCGGTGTTCAGTTACACTTACGAGGACGAGGGCGAATATACCGAAAGAGACGAAGCCAACTATCAGTTCAGGTTGAGCGATTATGCGAAAGACCTTGACAAGGCTTATGATATTACTCTGAAGATATCGGCAGATTCTACAGTGAACGGAGCTATCAGTTACAACAACATTGACGGCGAAGTATGCACGGAAACTTTCTCGATAAAGTCGGGCAGCGGAACATGGAAGATAAGCAATGTTTCGGTAAAAGAGCTTGACGACGTTATATATGTGCCTATTTACTTTATGGCAAACGGCGCAACTTTCAAAATAGAAGATGTGATAATTTCGGAATACGGCAAGTCCTCGGAGATACAGATGGGCACAAGCGACAATCAGCAGCCCACTGACGAGACCATCGGAGACGAGGACGACCCTGCTGTTACCACTGCTGGCGAAGCAGCTGTTACAAATGTTTTAACTACTTCTGCTGAACCGACCAGCGAAGCAAGCGTTTCCACCACGGCAGCTGAAAGCAGCGATGAGGACAAGGCTGTCGCAGAGGACGATACCCTTTCAGACACCGGCGGAGTTCCGGCGGCGGTACTTATACTTCTTCCTATCGCTATGATAGGCGTGACGGTAGTTACCATAGTAAAGCTCAGAAAAGGGATAAAATGATCTTCTGAACAAAAAATCAGCTCCCACCAGACGGCGGGAGCTTTTTTTGCGGTTTTATTCTGCGGTGTTTTGATTTTCAAGACGTCTTTTTGAAAAGACACAGCCGCAGTAGTTCTGGCGGTAAAGGGAATATTCCTTTGAAAGTTCCACCGAACGCTTAAAGCCGTTTTTCTTTTTGAAATCTGACGGCAGGAAGCTTACGCCGGTCTCGGCGGCTATCCTCTGCCCCAGCCGGTTTATCAGGCGGGAGTTTTTCAGGGGGCTTATGGTAAGCGTTGTGGAAAAGTAATCATACCCCTGCTGAACGGCGGTCAAGGCAGTTTGTCTCAGCCGCAGTTCAAAGCATCTGGCACATCTTTCTCCGCCCTCGGCAGCATCTTCCAGACCTTTTACCGCCTGGTAGAAAAGCTGCGGAGAATACTCCCCTGCCGTTACTTTACAGGGAAACTCCAGCGGCATTTCCCTGACCAGTCTTTTCAGTTCAGAGATACGGTGGTCGTACTCCTCACCGGAGTCGATATTGGGGTTGAAGTAATACATATCCATCTGAAAATGACTGTTCAGGTATTCAAGCACATAACTGGAGCAAGGAGCGCAGCAGGCGTGCATAAGCAGCGAGGGTCGCTTCCCTGCCTTGGTATTTTCGGCAATTATCCGTTCCAGTTCCCGACTGGGGTCAGGCATTTGTTCCATCAGTTCCTCCGCTCTGTTTCAGTTCAGATACGGGCAGCGACAAGGTCGCCCATTTCTGTACAGCTTACGCACTTCATGCCTTCGCTCATGATATCGCCGGTACGGAAGCCGTTGTTGAGGACGTCGTCCACTGCCTTTTCGATGGCGTCGGCTTCTTTGCCAAGGTCGAAAGAATATCTGAGCATCATGGCGACTGAAAGTATAGTTGCAATAGGATTAGCCTTATTCTGACCTGCAATATCGGGAGCAGAGCCGTGGATAGGCTCGTAA
>CANRLY010000056.1 GCA_947631585.1 uncultured Clostridia bacterium | reverse complement strand
CTGGCCTGATGTTTACAATTTGTTTACATAATATTTCAATTTGGTAACCATAAGAAAACCGCCGCCCCACCTCCATCAAAAAACCACCCTCCCCACCCGACCCAACCTTCCGCCGGACTCCCCTCAGCACTCCAAACCCGAACGCAGCTCACGCAAAAATCCCCAGCCAAACTCCCCCTTAACCGCCAACCACAAAACGCCCTGCGCCGAACTTCACGACACCCGAACCGAATAGAACACTGCAAATCTCATCGTATATCTATAAAAGTCCAAAGCATTGTACAAATCTTACCCTGTAAAAACTCTCTCCGCAAGCACCCACCGTGCGCAAAATCCCACTTGCACCGCAAACACCCCCTCAATAGTCAACCTCAAAACACCTTGCTACAAACCCACGCCGCCGCCCAGACCAGCCCCACCCACGCCACACAACCCAGCAAAACAGGTAAAATAAAAGTCCATAATTTCGGACAATTCAACAGTGAGACAACAGTCCAAAACCAGGGACACAATTCAACAATAAAATAATTATTAGGTATTCAAAAAAGGTAAATAAAAAACACGCCCATAAAGGGCGCATTTCATAAAATTATAAATACAATTTTCTGTACAGTTAAATATTCAGTTCCTCCAGAGACATGGTAGCTCTGCCGTTGAGATCAGCGCCGGCACATCTCCCAACGATAAAATCGTAATACCCCTGACTTGCGATCATCGCACCGTTGTCGCCGCAAAATTTCAGGTCGGGCAAAAACAGCTGCCTTCCGCTCATTTTGCAGGCTTCCGCAACCGCCGCACGCACGCCGGAATTGGCGGAAACTCCGCCTGCGACCGCAATTTTCTGATAGCCCAACTCCTTCGCCGCAAGCATCAATTTTTCCACCAAAACCGAGCTGACCGCCCTTTGGAAAGACGCCGCAACGTCCGCCTTATTGAGGGACTCGCCACGCTGCTCAGCGTTGTGCGCAAGGTTCACAACCGCCGTTTTCAGCCCCGAAAAACTAAAGTCAAACGGGCAACCCGGTATCTTTGGACGGGGCAGCGAAAACGCCGTAGGATCGCCATTTTTCGCAGCTTCATCAATGAATTTCCCACCCGGATACGGGTATCCCAACACCCTCGCCGCCTTGTCAAAACACTCTCCGGCTGCGTCGTCGTGAGTCCTGCCAACCACCCGAAATTCCGTGTAATTCAGCACCTCAACGATCAGGCTGTGACCTCCGCTTGCCACCAGGCACAAAAACGGCGGCTCAAGCGGTCCGCTCAGGTACAAAGAGGCGATGTGCCCGGCAATGTGATGCACCGGAACCAGCGGTTTTCCGCAGGAAATCGCAAGACCCTTCGCAAAACTGACCCCCACCAGCAATGCGCCTATCAGCCCGGGCGCAAAGGTCACGGCGACCGCTCCAATGTCGCCAATTTCGCAGCCAGCGTCGGCAAGGGCTGCTTTTGCGACCCCTAAAACGTTTTCTGAATGTCGCCGGGAAGCGATCTCAGGCACAACTCCGCCGTAAAGCCTGTGTTCGGCGATCTGCGTCGCAACCACATTTGAAAGAACTTTTCTGCCGTCCTCTACCACAGCGCAAGCCGTTTCATCGCAGGAACTTTCAATTCCAAGCACCAACATAAATTGACCTCCAAATAACTGTCCAAATATGTAGACTTAAATTTAAACTATAAAAATAATCAAAACAACATACTGCCATATTTCCGCTATAAATCACTAAATCGTAAATCTCAGCAATCAAGTAATTACAAATTCGGCACAAATAGTAATTGTACATAAATCTGTGCTTATAAATTACCGAACAACTTTACTGTCCGAAAAATTTCTCCATTATCAGTGCATTTTCAGTAGGCTTTGAGTAATAATTTTTGCGAACTGAAATAACCTTAAAATCCAATTTTTCGTACAGTTTGACAGCAGATATATTAGATTCCCGAACTTCAAGAAATGCACGTTCTACATCAGGAAAATAATCAAAACACTGCTTCAAAAGCTCAGTTGCAATACCCATTCTCCGTGCATTTTCTGCAACTGCAATCCTGTTAACTGAAATTTCTTCGCAAACGCACATTACACACGCATAACCCACAAGCTTGCTGTCCAAAAAAGCGCACAGCAACTTATACAACGGATTACACAGCGAAGTCGCTAATACCGTCTCGCTCCAACTGTCCGAAAACACGGACTTTTCCAACAAAGCTATATCCTTGATATCACTTTTATCAGCATCTCTATAAATAAATTCCATAATATCACCAACACTATATATGGTATATCATTACATTCTGATATATTACATTTGGTATTAATATATCAAACGCTCAATGTAACGACTGCAAGGCAAACCATATTTAATTGCTTTCTCATACAAAGTTTTTGCAAGCGAAATATTATCATGTCTGATAAGCGAATTGACCGCCGCTCCGACTGCGATTCGAGCATAATAACACTCATTTCTTTCCGTCGCTAGGTATTCCCACTCGCCGGGAATGAACTTCATCTCAAATTCCGGCCCAGCCAATCCCTCCAACAAGCTATCACCGACAGCGAAAATTTCCTCTGTATCATCGCTTAAATTAGCAGTATAAACAGCTTTGTAATAGGGAAAATTTCTGGACTGTTTAGTTCCGTCAAGAAGCAGCCTGTAGTTCTCCTCAGCAACTAATTTTCTCAGGGTTTCAACCTTTCCGGCAGGCGAAAATGCCGTAGCGGTTCGGTGTGCATTAAATGCAATTATTTCGTTTTCAGGCGTAATTTCGGGGTTATTCTCACAAGCCGCAAAATACATTTCCCACCAAAGATCGCCATGACCGCACTGCTCCAAGGTAAACCGCTGGGTCTGATCCGCAACCGCCCAAAAGGTAAATTTTTCGCCCAACGAGTGAGCGTGCTCAAAAAATTTCCAATGCCAGACAAACTGGCTCTCCCCGTCCCTGAGCATTGCATACGCATCGCAAATGCTGAACAAACACCACCCCTTTGTGAGCGGATCGGGTTTCTTCGCCAGTTCCTCCAGCGCCAACTTCAACAGTCCGTCAACAAACTGCTTTTTCTCTAATCTGCCATTCGGCAACATATTATATAGTTCTCTTATCCATTCCATATGCAACTCCAAATGTCAAATACAATATATGGTATATCATATATATGCCTATATATTACATATTGTATTTTTAATTATTTGATATCAAAAGTGAATATAACTTTCCTTTAGGTATTCCGGTATCCGAAGCGACCATTTTGCAGGCTTCCGTTGGCCTTACGCCTCCGGAAACAAGCTCCCGAACACGCTCTATTGCGTCGTCCTCAGAAACCGTTTCAACCGCAGTTTTTGCGCCTTCAATGACCAGCACGAACCCCCCGCGAGGCTTGTTCTCAGAATAAAATTCCACCGCTTGCGCCAAAGTCGTGCGAAACACCTCCTCATGCACCTTCGTCAGCTCACGGCAAAGCGAGATCCGCCTGTCCCCGAAGTACTCCAGCATGTCCGTCAGCGTGTTGAGAAGCTTGTGCGGCGCTTCGTAAAAAACAAGCGTCGTCTGCAGATCTTTTACCTGAAAAAGGTGGGAAAATCGCTGTTTTTTCGTAACCGAAAGGAATCCCTCGAAGGAAAATCTCGACGTGTCCAGACCGCTCACAGCGACCGCAGAGACGACCGCCGAAGCCCCCGGCACGACCCGCACTTCGATGCCTTTTTCTGCGCACGCACGGACCAGATCTGCCCCAGGGTCTGAAATGCAGGGCATACCGGCATCGGTCACGATCGCAGCATTTTCGCCTGCTAACAGCCGTTCGCAGACCGCTTTTCCGGCGACCCTGGCGTTGTGCTCGTGATAGCTAACCATCGGCTTTTTGATGTCGAAATGATTCAGCAATTTTGCGGTCACACGGGTGTCCTCGGCGCATATGAAATCCACGGTTTTTAGGGTCTCAACCGCCCTGAAAGTCATGTCGGAAAGGTTTCCGATCGAAGTCCCAACAACATATAAAACGCCCAAAATTACCCCTCTTTCTGTACAAAATTTTACTCACTTCGCAAATTTCTCCGCAAGCTCATCAGCAATTTCAGTCAGCTGCGCAAGCTCGGTAACTGCGCACAACCTGCCTCTTACCGCTGCGCTTCCCGGCAGTCCCTTGATGTACCAACCGGCATTTTTCCGCATTTCTTTCATGCCTTGCAACTCGCCTTTTTCGGCGCAAAGCAACTGTGCGTGCCGAAGCATGATTTGCATTTTCTCAGCAACTGAAACATCTCCGGCAACTTTCCCTTCTTCAAGAAAAAGTGCGATATCTCGGAATATCCAAGGTCTCCCGTAACTCCCTCTGCCGATCATGACAAGGTCGCAGCCGGTGTAGCTGTACATTTTTTCACACTCTTCTTGAGTGGTAACATCACCATTCCCGATAACAGGTATCTGTACAGAATTTCGGACATTTCTGATAACGTCCCAGTCGGCTTTTCCGCTGTAAAACTGACTCCTGGTCCTGCCGTGGACCGTTATCGCCGCCGCACCGTTTTGCTCGCAGATTTTAGCGATCTCCGGCGCATTTACGCTGTTTTCGTCCCAGCCTGAACGAATCTTCACCGTCACCGGGCAAGGGGAATTTTTCACCGCCTCACGGACAATTTCGGCAAGAGTTTCAGGCTTGCGCATAAGCGCACTTCCGCTGCCGCTGCCAACGACTTTCGGCACGGGACAGCCCATGTTGATGTCGATTATATCGGGTGAAAATTTGGACAGTTGGTAAGCAGCTTTGCCTATAAAATAGGGGTCCTCACCAAAAAGCTGCAACGCCATCGGTCGCTCCGGCGGTGTGATAACGCACATCTCAGCGGTCTTTTTGTCGCCGTAACACAGCCCTTTTGCGGAGATCATCTCGCTGACCACATATGCCGCTCCGAACTCCTTGCAGATGAGCCGGTAACTGCGGTCGGCGACCGAAGCCATAGGCGCAAGAGCGGCGGTTTTTCGGATTTTTACGCCGCCTATAGATATTGTTTTACAGTCCAATTTTTCACCCACTTTTCAAAAGGGATTTAACCCAACACAGCAGAATCACACGCACTATTAGCTCATTGCTACGGTATATTGTATTTAGCATGGACACCAACAACCGGATATTCTAAATGTCCAAAATTGCGCCCTGTTGCAGATGCTGAATGTTGCATAACAGTTTGCGGATAATTGCATTATTCCGAAATGCAATTCGCCTTGATTGCCTTATTAACTGTACTGAATTTTACTCACAAGGCGATGTAACGTTTATCCAACAGCTAATAATCAAATAGGGATTGTTACATTTCGGTGAAAGCATGAGTTTTGCGTTTATAAAATACAGTACAAATAATTGTACTTTCTATGTAAAATTTGCTTTACCAAATTGCAGAAGATAAGCAAATTTACTGTCCGAAAATCTACCCATTTTCAGCAAAATACTGTTCGAGAAAGTGCGCAACGCCGTCGGAATCGTTGGGTTTTATTACCGATGTTGCGGCGTTTTTCAGCTTCAGGACGGCGTTTCCCACCGCATAACATTCGTCTGCAACAGAAAACAAGTCAAGATCGTTTTCACCGTCCCCGAAAACGACCAGCTTTTCGCAGCCCAGCTGTTTTTTCAGCGCAAGTGCGGCGGAAGATTTAGAGCAATTTTTCGGCATAAACTCCAGCCAACAGCTATCTGAATAGACGTCGCCCGAAATTACACAGCGGCAAAATTCCTGATAATCTTCGCAAAAGCGGCGCAATTTCGGCATATTTTCCTTATCCTCGATACAAGCGATATAGAACACTCTGCCGTCCGCAAGCTGCTCAGGCGACGTAACTTCCCTTGGGCGGAGGTCGTCGGGTTTACCCAGGCGAGTTGCCAGAAAATTCTTTGCATGGCGGTTCAGAAGGATTGGCACAAAGGAAAATCTTTCCATTCCGTCAATTACTGAATATGCAATTACCGATAGCCCCTGTTTGACCAGGCAAGCGATGATCTGTTCTGCACAACTATCCAAAAATTCGTACTTGACCGGTTTGCCAGTGTTCAGATCTACCGTAATTGCGCCGTTATAAGTTATCATCGGAAGCGGCAGTTCCAGGTCTTTTAAAATTCTTGAAGCGGTGGTACAAGACCTAGCGGTCGCACAGGTGAAGTTCACGCCTTTGCGAAAAAGTCCATTCAGCGACGTTTTAGTGTACTCCGATAGTGTGGCGTCGCTTCTCAGGAGAGTCCCGTCAAGGTCTGAGACAAACAAGATCTTCCTTATATCCATAATTTCCCTTCAAATTCTGCTTGCTGCAATTTGATTATATAATTTTTCTTTGCAAATGTCAACTTGCCCCATTTCGCCCCATTCAGCCTTCATTCGCATTGCCCCTCTACATACAGGCTCAAACCCCCGAAAAGTTGCATGGTTCCGTGCAACTTTCGCAAAAATTTTTTCTCGAAATCTGAAAGTTTGTAGGAATCCCCAAATCAGGCGCTTTAATTTTGTGCAAAATGCACGTCCGATTTTTAGCTGAATCTATACTTTCTTCGGGGGTAAGGGCAGCCCGAGGGCTGCCCCCGGCGGCGAAGCCGCCGGGGGAGGAGGCGCACGCTGTGCGCCTCCGTTTCGCCGCCGCAGCGAAGCTGCGGCGGCGCAGACCTCGGGCATTTTGGGGGTTGCGTTTTTTTAAGAGATGTGGTACAATTGTAGAAAGAGACGATTTTGTGTCAGTATTTTCGCCCCACGGAGGGATAAAAATGAAAAACGTATTTCGGTTTTACGGCGAATCAAACCTTGCGCCAAAGGCTGTGATCGGGCTTTTTGCGCTGGGGGTCGCCCTGATATTCAGTTCCGACAAGAAAAGCAGTTCCAAAAAGAAGAAGCACGGTTTTGTGGAAAGGACCAAAAAAGCATACCGCACCACCGATGCGGTCGTGAACGCATTTTACTTACACGATCTTAAAAAGCGTGCCGCAAATGACGACTTCCCGGTGAAGCTGGAGCAAGCCGAGATAATTGACATCTGAGGGTCGAAAGATGAAGAAGTATTTTACTGAATACCGGCTGAATTTCCGCAGGCGGCTGGAAGAAGAGGGCTACAGCGACGAGCTTTTAGAGGAGCATTTGCGCAAGATCGCCTTTTTTCAGCACGAACGCCTGATACATCTGCTGGTAACTATCCTTTTTGCGCTGATGACGCTTATCACAATTCTTGCGTTCATCTTTCTGAAGCGCATTTCCTTGCTTATCCTGGGGCTGCTGTTTCTGGGTCTGACTATCCCTTACATCAGTCATTACTATTTTCTGGAAAACAACACGCAGCAGCTTTACAAGGATTACGACGATCTGATGGAAGCAAAGCGCAGCGGCAAATAATCAGAAAACTGCTGCGCTCCGGCTGCCGAGGTCTCGTGAGCGGCTCACGCCGCTCGGAGGCTGCGCCTCCACACTGCCGCACCTGCGGTGCGGCAGTCCGAGACCTCGGCTGACCTGAACAGCCTGAAAACCGCCCTGCAAAGCAGGGCGGTTTTTTGTCGGGTCTTAATCTGCATACTCTGATGTAATGCCAAGGTACTCTTCCAGGCACAAGCCCGAACTGCTGACCTTTTCGGCATTTTCCTTGCCTAAGTACCGAACGTGCCACGGCTCGTATTTGAAGCCGGTGTACTGCTGCTTGCCCTCCGGGTAGCGGATTATAAAGCCGTACTCAACGCAGTGCTTGTCCAGCCACTTCTGCGCCGGCGTTCCCAGAAACGCATCTGACGCCATGTTCACATCTATCGCCACACCTGCCTGATGCTCCGAATGTCCCGGTCTGGCGGAGTAGGTTTCAACATATTCCCTGCTCTGCCCACGCCTGGTAAGATACCCCTCAAACAGCCGCTTCTGGTGGTTGTAAGAACGGTAACCGGAGGCTATGCGCAAACTTATGCCGTCCTTGGCTGCGGCTTTTTTCATTTCTTCAAAGGCAGCGGCAGTCTCGGCAGTAAGTCCTCCGCCCTCGTTGTAATTCTTCGGGAGACCGTAGGTCTTGTTCACCACAAGTATCCCGTTTATATAAGTTTCTTTGGAAATATTTTCCGTCTGCTGAGGAGGCTTGGTGACCTGCCTTTTGGAGACAGTCACCTCGATCTCGGCGTAGACCCCCGGCGTGTCAGCCGAAGCCGCACGCACGGTGCATTTGCCCTCAGAGACCCCTTCTATCCTGGCTTTTCCTTTGGCGACTACGTTCACTTTTGCAACGCCCTCGTCTGAGCTTGTCCACAAAACGTCCGTGTTATCGGCGTTTTCAGGAAACACTTCCGCATTCACCTCGGCGTACTGATCTTCGTACAGCGAAACGGCAGTTTTATCAACTCTTACGCTTGCCGCCGGTCTTACCACCCGGACCAGCATAGTAGTACTCTTGCCGGAACTCTTATTTGTGGCGGTAATGAAAGCGTCCCCGGACGCCTTTCCCACTACGCCGTCGCCGACTATCGCCGCCACAAGGTCGTTGGAAGTTTTCAGTTCCACCTGCGTATCCCTTACCCCGTCGGGGAACAGTTCCAGTTGTGGAACATACCTTTCGCCCACAGCTATCTCAGCAAAGCCTTCCGCAAAAGACAATTTTTCAAGCAAAGGGCGGACTTTCAGAGAAACTTCTTTAGAAACGCCGTATTCCTCGTTATAAACGACAACGGTGGTCTCTCCCCTGCCAACGGCTGAAATTTCGCCGTCGTCAGAGACTTCCGCCACCGACGTATCTTCCGACCGGAATTTCAGCTGCGGCTTTTCCTCAGAGCCGGAAAAGGAGCTGACAGTTTGCAGTTTATAAGTTTCGCCCACATCGAGATCAAGCGCCGAAACAGTCAGGTTAAGTATGAGTTTTGAGCGCATCACCACCACCCGAACGGTAGCACGCTTGCCGCTTTTTTTATGAAAAGCAGTGATGACGGCTTCCCCCTGGGAAAGAGCGGTAATTCTGCCGTTTCCCGAAACAGCCGCAACATTTTCGTTATTGGAGCTATAGGCGACTTTTGCCCCGAACGGGTCAGTTTTTGCAGTAACGTCGACAGTCTGACCCTCGTAGAGATCATATTCGCCCTTATCAAAATACACCTTTTCCACATTATAGGAATTTATCCAACCAACGCCCACATATCCCAGAGAAATGCCAATTACAGCAACAAGAACAACAATTGCCGTTTTAAGTACAAGATGTTTATTACCGGTTACGTTTTTCATTACAAATACCTTTTCCGCATAAGCTGCGCAGATTCTGCGGCGATCGGCAAAAACCGACCGCCGGCACAAATTAGTTTAACACCATTCCGCCGAAAAATCAAGAGTTGGGCAGGGCTTCCATATAATATTTTTGTGAATTTTTTTGCAGTTTAATCAGCGGGAAACAATTTTTGCTGCCGTAATTTTCAGCGCAGGGAGAGGGCGGCGCACGAAATTTCGTTTGGCTGTCGGAGAAGCCGACACAGCTACTGAGGCGACTTGCACCTGCTCTGAGCTGGTGGGAAACTGTAGTTCGCTTCCATGACGTGCGCAACGGTAGTTGCGCACGGGTTGCGGCGGCAACGCCGCCGCAGGCAATTGAGCGGCTTCCACTGTTTGGTAGTTGGGATATAGGTGAGGGGTGGACGGTTACCAATCCGCTGGCTGGGGTTGCCTGTGGTTAGTGCGAGCTCCAAAGAAACTGCGGCTACATTATGGGTCGGGTTTCGCAGAGCCTGCGGTCTCTCATAGTAAGTGAGGTCTCCGACAAGCAAGCGTCTACATTGTGGGTCTGGTTTCACAAAGTCTGCGGTCACCCATGGTTGGCACAGACTTTAAAAAACCTGCGGCTCGCCGCCACGCCGTTGGCGTGGCGGCGAACCGCAGGGCGGTGAGGGAACTGTATGCGAAAAAAGTCCACAGGGGTGGAGGTTTACGGCTGGCTGGGGTGAGTTTTTCGGCGACTTATCATGCGTTGGTGCAGGGTTGATAGGGTCACTGCCTACGCAATTGTGCCGCAGAGGTGGGCGTAAGTCGGTCACCCCTGCCCTGGGCTGATGGGAAGCTGTAGTTCGCTTCCATGACGTGCGCAACGGTAGTTGCGCACGGGTTGCGGCGGCAACGCCGCCGCAGGCAATGAGCGGCTTCCACTGTTTTCTGGTGTGGATATGGGTGACGGCTGCTTACGGTGGCTGGGGTTGCCTGTGGTTAGTGCGCTCACCGACAAGCCTGCGGCTACATTGTGGGCTGGGCTGCAGCAGTAACTGCGGTAACTCATAGTTAGTACGCTCACTGACAACCCTGCGGTCGCATTATGGATCGGGTTTCGCAGAGCCTACGGTCGCTTATTGTTAGCACGCTCTCCGACAAGCCTGCGGTTCGCTGCTTCGCAGCGAGGGCGAACCACAGGGCGATAAGGAGACTCTCTGAGTAATTTCCGTCCGCAGGGGGAGGGTTTAGCTCAGGGGTGGGAGGTTTGGCTGAGCGGGTGTTTGCGACAGCTTACCATACGGCGGCAAAGTTACTCCCTGTCCTGGGCTGATGGGAAACTGTAGTTCGTTTGCCTGCCGTTGCGCACGGCTTGCGGCGGCGGTTGCCGCCGCAGGCAATTGAGCGGCTTCCACTGTTTGCTAGTGGGGATATAGGTGACGGCTGCTGTGGTTAGTGAGGTTGCATTGTGGGTCGGGTTTTGCAGAGCCTGCGGTTGCTCACAGTTAGTACGCTCTCCACTAAGCCTGCGTATGCATTGTGCGTCAGGTTTCACAAAGTTTGCGGTCACCCATGGTTGGCACAGACTTTAAAAAACCTGCGGCTCGCCGCCACGCCGTTGCC